>CATPBQ010000338.1 GCA_955652795.1 uncultured Steroidobacteraceae bacterium
AACTACGACGTGCTCACCATGGTGAGCGAGAAACTGGTGCCCGATGCGTAGTGCGCGACAACCTCACCCTGGGTCCGCCCGCTTGGTCACTTGGCGCTGGCGGCCTTCTTGCTTGGATCATCGGCCGGGTTGACGTACGTGATCCCAAAAGGCCCGTTCAGATGGATCTGTATCACGGCACCCGTCTGGGTGAACGCGAAATGATGCATGTTTGCGGGCGCGACCACGTAGCCGCCGGCCGTCAGAGTCTTCGCCTGGGCCTCATCCAGCTTGTCGCCCATGCCGAGCGAGAGGCTGCCCGATAGAACCGTGACGTGCTCGTCCGACGGGTGCCAGTGCGGCGGGACCTTGTAGCCGGCAGGCATTTTCACTCTCAGCGTGACCAGTCCGGTTGAACCCGGATCGCCCGCCAGCACGGCCATTTTCGCGCCGGGCGGAAGAGCGGGCGGCGGCGGACCCCATTTGACGTCCTTTGCACCACCGACCATGGGGGTTTGCCTGGCGGGATCCGCTGCCGTCGCCGCAAGCCAGGCGACACTGAGCGCGGCCAGAGTCATTGAAAGCGAGGTCTTCATGGACGGCTCCCTTAGTTGTAGATTGACCCGAAATGTCAGAATGGCGGTTGATCGTAAAGGGACTTACAGTCGCAATGCAACGCAGCAGCGAGCCGAAAGTCATGTCCGCGCATCAAGTTGAGCGAGATCGCGGTCGCGGTGCTGGATTGATGCTTATGCGCCTGCGGCACGTCACCGAGACTTTGACGCTGTATGCCTCGCTGACGATCCTTGGTGCTATTTGTCTGGTGTGGACCGTCTTTGCGCTTCCATTGCTGTGGGTATTGCCGCCCGGGCCCGCACAGCGGTGCGGGCGATTCGGGATCCTGGCGGGGTTTCGCCTGTACGTCTGGTCGCTGCGCCTGATGGGCATCTACCGACTCGATCTGCGCGCGCTGCGGGCGCTGCGGGATGGTCCGCCATTGGTCCTCGCCGCGAATCACCCGAGCTTGATCGACGCCTTGCTGATCATCGCGCACGAGCCCCGGGTGACGTGCGTGATGAAGTCCTCGCTGATGAACAACGTGTTCCTGGGCGCAGGGGCACGCCTCGCCCGCTACATTCGCCACGATCCGCCGCGGCGGATGATTCACGAAGCCGTTGCAGAGCTGCGCCGCGGCGGGATCGTGCTGCTGTTCCCGGAGGGGACCCGAACGACGCAGTCGCCCATTAACGTGCTTCAGGCCGGCGTCGGCCTGATCGCCAAGCAGGCCGGTGTGTCCGTCCAGACCCTCATCATCGAGACCGATTCCCCGTTTCTGAGCAAGGGATGGTCACTGTTCAAGCGCCCCTCGATGCCGGTCCGCTATCGGATGCGACTCGGGCGTCGCCTGGACCCGCCGAGCGATGTGCATGCGTTCATGGCGCAATTGGAGCAGTACTTTCGGGCAGAGCTGGCGAGCGCCCCGACGGTCAGAATCTAGGCGGGTTTGCGCGCGCGGTATGCTGAGAATACTGCGAGCTCGACGTGCCGCTCGACGTCCACGAAGCCGGCCTCACCGATCGCTCGGAGGATCGTGTCGGGTGGCACACAGGCCGCGATGGTCTCCCAGTTGTAGCGCATGAGTAAGGGCGCGTCGCGACGCGCGACGACCGCCGCGATCCCGGGCACGAAGCCCCTGAGCCAGGCTTTCAGGATCGCACGGGGTACGGCCCCCGCCGGCAGCGTGACCTCGAGCGCGCACAGGCGGCCGCCCGGTCGGAGAACCCGGTAAAACTCGGCAAACGCCGTGGACAGATCGCTGATGTGGCGAAGGGCGTAGCCCATGCTGAGGAAGTCGGCGGCGCAGTCCGGGGCGGGAATCATTTCGGCACTGCCGCTCAGGAGCCGGACGCCTGCTGGCACCCTGGCGTGCTCGATCATGCCCGGACTCGGATCCACGCCCGTGACACGCGCGGGATCACCGACAATCCTTGCGGCGGCGCAGGCGAGCAACCCCGTGCCGGTCCCGATGACGAGAACACTCGTCCCCGGCTTCAGACCCGCATCCTGAAGGGCTCGCCTGCGGTACCAGGAGCCGGTCCCAAGTCCGAGAATGCGCTCGAGGCGATCGTAGTCGGCGGCCGTTCGATCGAAAATTCCGCGCACCCATGCGCTGCGATCGCCTTCGGTCCGGTAGTACCCGCCGAGTGGTGGATGAGGTGCTTGCATGGCTCTGCAATTGTACGCCACCACCGCACTAGGACCCCGATGCCAGCCGAAACGCATGTCCGCGCGTCGACACCGCCTTCACCAGTGCCCATACGGCATCGCCCGGGCGCAGGTTGAGTGCCTGCAGGGCATTTTGCGTGATGCGGGCGAGCACGATCTCCCCGCCCACGTCGAGGCTGACCAGCACCGCCCCGTAGTCATCGTTCGAGATCGCGGTCACGGTGCTTGCCAGCGCGTTGCGCACGCTCAGGCCGTGCACCGGCTGAGTCGCGAGGATCACGTCGCGCGCCAGCACTTGCAGACGCACGCGCGACCCAACCGGGACATCGCGCAGACTGACCTGCAGTGTGCCCGTTCCAACGGCCAGATCGGCGCTGCCGTCGTCGGGCTCCAGGCGCGTGACGACGCCCTCGAGCACCGCGCCGACGAGATCCGGTCCCACGATGCTTTGCAGTTCCGGCCGCAGACTCACCGCGTTTACCGGCCCCTGCGCCAGTACCCTGCCTGCCTCGAGCAGCACGACGTGGGTGGCCAGGCGCAGGACCTCGTCGAACTGGTGACTCACGTAAACCATCGGGATCGCGAGGCGCTCACGCAGCGCCTCCAGGTAAGGCAGAACCTCCTCCCGGCGCGCCAGGTCGATCGAGGCGAGGGGCTCATCGAGCAGCAGCAGGCGCGGCTGCGAGAGCAGGGCGCGTCCGAGCGCGACCCGCTGGCGCTCGCCTCCCGAGAGCTCACGGGGCCGCCGCTGCAGGAGCTGCGTCAGCCCCAGGAGCGTCACGACCTCGTCAAAGCCGATGACCTGCGGTGCGGCGCGCACACGCTTCTGGCCATAGCGCAGGTTGCCCGTGACGTTCAGGTGAGGGAACAGCCGCGCCTCCTGGAACACATAACCGATGCGCCGGCGCTCGACCGCTACGGCGATTGAGGCGCGCGTGTCGGTGAGCACGTCCTCATCAAGCCGGATGTCGCCCGCATCCGGTGCCCAGAGCCCGGAGATGATGTTGACGAGCGTGGTCTTGCCGCTGCCGGAGCGGCCGAACAGCGCGATGACGCCCGGGGTGGGTGCGGCAAACGTCGCCTCCAGTGAGAATCCGGGGCGCTTCCTGACCACCGAGACCTGCAACATCCTAGCGGCCCAGCAGGCGGCGCACGCGCCGCACCAGCAGTTCGGAGGCCAGAAGTCCCAGCAGGCCCAGCCCAAATGACAGCACCGCGAGCCGCAGCGCCAGCGCATCCCCCGTGGGGGACTGCATCGCGCTGTAGAGCGCGAGGGGAAGCGTGCGGGTGACGCCGGGAACGTTGGAGGCGAAGGTGATGACTGCGCCGAATTCGCCCAGGCCGGCGGCAAAGGCGGTGACGGCCCCGGCGAGGATCCCGGGCAGCATCAGCGGCAGGGTAATGGAGACAAACCGGTCTACCGGAGCTGCACCCAGCGTGCGCGCCGCCTCCTCCAGCCCGCGGTCGACAGTCTCCAGCGAGAGTCGTATCGCGCGCACCATCAGCGGAAAGGTCATGACCGCGGTGGCGAGCGCTGCGCCCGCGGTGGTGAACGCCAGTTCGATACCCAAATGGCTGCGCAGCCATCCACCGATGGGACCGCGTGCACCAAACAGGATCAGCAACACATAGCCCACGGCCACCGGCGGCAGCACCAGCGGCAGATGCACAAACGCATCGAACAGTATCCGGCCCGGGAAGCGCGCGCGTGTCAGGATCCAGGCGACCAGCACCGCCAGCGGCAGGCTGAAGCCGACGCTGCGGACGGCCACCTCGAGACTCAGGCGCAGGGCCTCGAGCTCGGCGGAGCTGGGCACGTCATTCATGGGGCCGGCTTATCTCACGAGAGGCGCACCGGCGGCCAGACCCTCGACCCCGTGCGGAGCCGCGCTCGCGGCCGGGCCTGTAGGTGCCGCTCAGGCGACCAGCGCAGCTCTGAGGGCGACGGGGGCGCCGGCGGGCGGCCGGGGGGCATACGCGGCCAGACCCTTGTGTTCAAGCCATTCACGGTTGAACAGGCGTGACTGATACTTTGCTCCGCTATCGCACAGCACCGTGACGATGGTGTGGCCGGGCCCGAGTCCCTGCGCCACGCGCACCGCCGCGGCCACGTTGATGCCGCTGGTGCTGCCGAGAAACAGCCCCTCCTCGTGCAGCAGCCGGTAGACATAGCGCACCGTGTCGGCATCCTCGATGTACACGGCGTCATCGATGGCAGCGCCCTCGAGGTTTGCCGTGATCCGCCCGATGCCGATGCCCTCGGTGATCGATCCGCTGCCGGTGGCTTCGAGCGCTCCACTGCGCACGTAGTGGTACAGGCTGCTGCCCGGAGGGTCGGCGAGCACGCAGCGAACCGTGGGGCGGCGCGACTTG
>CATPBQ010000339.1 GCA_955652795.1 uncultured Steroidobacteraceae bacterium
CGATCAGAACGGGCTCGAGCACCACGAGTCCACCGACATCCGCGATGCCGAAGCACTGTTCACCGATGCCGCGCGCCTGCTCGAACACCGCACCATCTCCCACGAGTACGTGCATTCCTGGAACGGGAAATACCGTCGCCCGGCGGGCCTTGCGACCCGCAACTACCAGGAGCCGATGGTCGACGATCTCCTGTGGGTCTACGAGGGCATGACCCGCTACTTGGGCGATCTCGTGCTGCGCACCCGCAGCGGACTGAGCACGCCCGAGCAGGCGCGCGCGTACCTCGCGTGGGTGGCCTCGGCGATGGACGGCGATCGGCCCGGGCGCACCTGGCGCAGCCTCGGCGACACCGCCGCGGCCATGCCCGGATACAGCGACGCGCCGCCCGAGTGGAGCCCCATTCGGCGCCGGCGTGACTACTACGACGAGATGCTGCTGGTATGGCTCGACGCCGATACCCTGATGCGCGAGATGAGCGGCGGCAAGCGTTCCCTCGATGATTTCTGCGGCAACTTCTTTGGCGGTGCGGAGCGTGCGCCGGCGGTGCGGCCCTACTCGCGCAGCGACGTCGTTAGTGCGCTGCGCGCTGTTGCGCCCTTCGACTGGCAGTCGTTCCTGACTTCCAGGGTGGATGCCATCAACCCACGCGCCCCGCTTGCAGGGATCGAGCGAGGCGGCTGGAAGCTGACCTATGACGATGCGCCGAATGAGTTTCTTGCCGCCCGCGAGAAAGTCGACGGCGCCGACAACCTGAGCCTCTCACTGGGCATGTGGATCAAGCCGGATGGTGTAGTCGCCGACGTGGTGCACGGGTCGCCGGTGTTTGCCGCCGGCGTGGCGCCGGCGATGCGCCTGCTCTCGATCGGCGGTCATAAGTGGGGCGTTGAGGCCGCCCGCGAGACCCTGGTCAAGGCGGAGAAGTCGCCCGAGCCCATCGAGCTGATCGTCGAGTCCGCCGATCTGGTCCGGGTCCTGCACATCGACTATCACGGCGGCTTGAGGAATCCGCACCTGGTGCGCGATCCTTCCGGAATCGATCTGTTGAGCCAGATCCTCGCGCCGAAAGCGCCGGCACCGGGGCACTAGGCCCGATTAGAGATCCCCAAACTCACGCTGCAGCACAGTGAGCGCGGCGATGGCCGCGGTCTCAGTACGCAGCACGCGCGGCCCCAGCCGCACCGGCTTAAAGCCGGCCGCTACTGCGGCTTGCTGCTCCGCCTGCGCCAGTCCGCCCTCAGGGCCGATGAGCACCGTGACCGCGCTCAGCGGGCGCGGCAGGTCCCCGAGTGTCGCCGTGGCCCCGGGGGACAGGAGCAGGCGCGTACTGCCGTCGCCGCCGCTGCGCAGGAAGTCCTTGAGCGGTACGGGTGCCGCGATCGCCGGCAGCCGGTTGCGTCCGCTTTGCTCGCAGGCGCCGATGGCGATGGCGAGCCAGTGATTGAGTCTGCGGTCGGCCTGCTGTGCCGTAAGGCGCACGACGCTGCGTTCAGTCAGCAGCGGCACCAGGGTGGACACACCGAGCTCGGTCGCCTTCTGCACCACCAGGTCCATGCGCTCACCGCGTGACACACCCTGCGCGAGTGTGAGGGTCAGAGGCGACTCGCGCTCGATCGCGCGCTGCTCGCCGATCGCGACCGCGACCCTGCCGGCCTGCGCCTGCTCGATGCTGGCCGCGTACTCCCCGCCCGCGCCATTGAACACGGTGAGCGCTTCACCGACCCGCAGGCGCAGTACGCGCGTGACGTGGCTCGCGGCGCCCCGTTCCAGAGTGACGCGGGTGCCGGCGGTGAGCGGCGCATCCACATACACACGCGTCAGTCGCACGTCGCCCGCTCGATGCCCTCACGCGCCACCTCGACCATGAGATCGATCTCCTCGGGCGTGATGACGTAAGGCGGCATGAAGTACACGACGTTGTCGATCGGCCGCAGCAGCACGCCGCGTGTCAGAGCGTGCCGGTAGATGGTCAGTCCGCGACGCTCCTGCCAGGGGTACGGCTCTCTCCTGGCCTTGTTCGCGGCCAGCTCGATCGCCACGATCATGCCGCGCTGCCGCACTTCCGCCACGTGCGGGTGATCCTCGAGCGCGCGGGCGCGCTCGCCCATGCGCGCGGCGAGCGCCCGGTTGCCCTCGAGGACGCGGTCCTCGCGGAAGATGGCGAGACTGGCGCGTGCCGCAGCGCACGCCAGCGGGTTGCCGGTGAAGCTGTGCGAGTGCAGGAAGGCATTGAGCTTGACGTATTCGTCGTAAAATGCCGCGTACACCGCTTCCGTCGTCATCACGCTCGACAGCGGCAGGTAGCCGCCGGTCAGTCCCTTGGACAGGCACATGAAGTCAGGGCGGATACCGGCCTGCTCGCAGGCGAACATGGTGCCGGTGCGCCCGAAGCCCACCGCGATCTCATCGGCGATGAGATGCACCTGGTGACGATCGCAGGCCTCGCGCAGCAGCGTGAGATACACCGGATCGTACATGCGCATGCCGCCGGCACACTGCACCAGCGGCTCCACGATCACCGCGCAAGCTTCGTGCGCGTACTGCGCGAGCGCGGCCTCCATGTGCGCGAACTGGCGCCGCGAGTGCTCCGCCCAGCTCTCGCCGGGGGCGCGCGCGAAGCAATCCGGCGAGGGCACGGTGATGACCTCCATGAGCAGCGGGCGGTAGATCTCCTTGTAGAGATCGACGTTGCCCACGGCGAGCGCCCCGAGGGTCTCGCCGTGATAGCTGTTCGACAGGGTGATGAAGCGACGCTTCGCGGTACGCCCCACGTTGCGCCAGTAGTGAAAGCTCATTTTCACCGCCACCTCGACTGCGGAGGAGCCGTTGTCGGCGTAGAAGCAGCGGGTGAGTCCCGCCGGCGCGATCGCGCTGAGAGCCTCCGAGAGCGCGATCACCGGCTCGTGCGTGAAGCCGGCGAGGATCACCTGCTCGAGCTCCTCCAGCTGCGCGCGCACCGCGGCGTTGATGCGGGGATTGGCGTGACCGAACAGGTTCACCCACCAGGAGCTGATGGCATCCAGATAACGCTGGCCGGAGTAGTCCTCGAGCCACGCGCCCCGCCCGCAGCGGATCGGGATCAAGGGCAGCTGCTCGTGATCCTTCATCTGGGTGCACGGATGCCACACGTGAGCGAGGTCGCGCGCGACGTAAGCGCTGTTGGGGGAGCCCATGAGCGGGGATTGTGGCACAAGCCCCGAGCGGACTCGCAGTCCGGGCCCGGTTCGACGTTGCTGATTGAAAGCGGCGATGGGCGGAACTAATCTGCGCGCATGGGACCGATGCTGCGCCCACGCGCGAGTCTTGCCGGGACGCTCTCGCTGCTGCTCGCTGCGGTGCTTGCGGCGTGCGGGGGGACTAGCACAAACACAAACACGTCCCCACCGCCACCGCCACCGCCTGGCGGTGGCGGCGTCATTCCGGTGCCGGTCCAGCGTACCGACGTCGTCACCTACAAGAACGACGCGGCCAGAACGGGTCAGAATCTCACGGAATCGGTTCTTAGCCTGACGAACGTGAACTCCGGGCGTTTCGGGCAGCTGCGTTTCCTGGCCGCTGACGGGAAGGTGGACGCCGAGCCGCTGTATCTCTCGGGGCTCACCGTGCAGGGCGCCATGCACAACGTGGTGTTCGTCGCCACGGAGAGCGATTCGGTCTACGCCTTCGACGCCGACAGCGGCGCGGTCCTGTGGCATGTGTCGGTGCTGGCGGCCGGGGAAACTGTGAATGACCTTCCCCCGTACGGTTGCGACCAGGTGTCACCCACCA
>CATPBQ010000340.1 GCA_955652795.1 uncultured Steroidobacteraceae bacterium
ACCCTGCTGTCGCTGGTACAGCTGTATCGGGCTGTGGGCGGCGGTTGGCAGGCCGATCAGTCCGGCGAGAGCGCGCCGGATCGCACGCCCGATGCCACCAGGGTGACCCCGGCTCGCGCATCGCAGAGTGCACGCACACCGTCAGCCGCAAAGCGTGCGTCGCGAAGTCTTCGTTGAAATTCACGGAGTTACAACGGGTGAGCCCTCCCGCAGGTCGTAAAGAGTCACTGCACAAACTCGGCTTCTCTGTACGAGAAGTCCTGCGCTGCTACCTTTATCGTTGTACCACCCAGGAACATTCGGGCGGGTCTCATGGCTAAGCAGTGCCGTCATCTGGATTTCGTGCGGACCGATCAGCCGCGTAGTCGCGGTTGCGAGGAGTGCCTCAAGCTCGGCGATACTTGGGTGCACCTGCGACTCTGCAGGACCTGCGGGCATGTCGGTTGCTGCGACGACTCGAAGAATCGGCACGCGACTAAGCACTTCCATGCGAGCCATCACCCCATCATGACCTCGATCGAACCCGGAGAGAATTGGAGCTGGTGCTACATCGATGAGCTGGCGATGGAGCTGCCGCCGTGACTCGACTCGATCTGTAGGAGCGACGGTGGCGAACCATCTCCTGGAACAGCGTCGCGAGCAGATGTTCCCCAAGCTCACGGCGGCACAGCTCGCGCGCCTGGAGCGCCAGGGCACCCGCATGCAGACGCGCGCGGGCGAGATCCTCGTGGAACTGGGCGCTCCACCGCGTGGTGTGTTCGTCGTGGTGGCGGGACGTGTCGAGGTCCTGGCTCCGCCGTCGGCCACTCAAGCCGCGTCGGGCTATGAATTGCTCTACCTTCTGAGCCCCGGGGACTTTACCGGCGAGATGAGCACCTTGCGCGGCACCCCCGCCTTGGTACGCGTTCGTGTGCGCGAGGCCGGCACCGTTCTACTAATCGACGCGGAACAGCTGCGACGCATCGTGCAGAACGATGCCGAGCTCAGCGAGCTCTTCATGCGCGCTTTCATCCTGCGCCGCATGAGCGTCATCGAGTCCGGCCACAGCGAGGTGCTGCTTCTGGGCTCGGATCACTCCGCCGACACCCTGCGGTTACGGGAGTTCCTGACGCGCAACGCCCGCCCCTACGTGAATATCGACATCGAGCACGATGCCGACGCCCAGGCGTTGCTCGAGCGCTTTCACGTCCGGGGCGAGGACGTTCCCGTGGTGATATGCCGAGGCGCCGAGCTGCTGAAGAACCCCAGCAATGCCGAGGTCGCCGAGTGCCTCGGCATCAACGCCCCGGCCGCCGACGATCGCGTGCACGATCTGCTCATCATCGGCGCGGGCCCTGCGGGCCTGGCCGCCGCCGTGTATGCGGCCTCCGAAGGCCTGGACGTGCGCATCGTGGAGACCTTCGCCCCCGGGGGCCAAGCCGGAACGAGCTCCCGGATCGAGAACTATCTGGGATTTCCGACCGGCATCTCGGGCGCAGCGCTCGCCGGTCGGGCGTTCTCTCAGGCACAGAAGTTCGGGGCACAGCTGAGCGTGGCCTGGCACGCGGTCAGGCTTCGATGTGAGGGTTGGCCGTACTCGGTCGACATGGCCGACGGCCGGTCGATGCGCAGCAGAGCCATCCTCATCGCCAGCGGAGCGCAATACCGGATGCCCGATATTGCCAACCTCTCGCGCTTTCTTGGCCGCGGCATCTACTATGCCGCCACTCATCTGGAGGCCAAGCTGTGTGCCGACGAGGATATCGTGGTCGTCGGTGGTGGCAATTCCGCAGGCCAGGCGGCGGTTTTCCTCGCCAGCTCTTGTCGTCACGTTCACATGCTGGTCCGCTCCGACGGGCTGGCCGAGAGCATGTCGCGATACCTAATTGGCCGCATCGAGGAGACCCCGAACATCAGCCTGTATACGCGCACGCTGCTCACGGCGCTCGACGGCTCCGATCGACTGGAGCGTGTCTCCTGGACGCGCCGCAATGGGGAACCCGAAGTGACCCCTCTCAGGCACGTGTTCTTGATGACCGGAGCGCAACCGAACACGGGCTGGCTGCAGGGCTGCGTGGTGCTGGATGATCACGGCTTCGTGAAAACTGGACCCGACCTCGGCGAGGACCAGTTAGCCGATGCGCACTGGAGCCTGCCGCGTCCTCCTCACCTGCTGGAGAGCAGCGTGCCGGGGGTATTCGCCGCCGGCGACGTGCGCGCGGGCAGCGTCAAGCGCATTGCTTCGGCAGTGGGCGAGGGATCGATCTGCGTTCAGTTCGTGCATCGGGTGCTGCGCGAACTCGCCGATGCGGGGAACCTGCGTGCGATCGCCGCCGCTTAGCCTCAGAGGGGCCACGCGGCATGACCCCAGAACCCAAGTCCGAACAGCCCCTCGATTCCCTGCAATTTGAGCCAAAGGGGCATCTGATGTGTAAATGGCTGTGCGCGACCCTCACATGCGCCGTTCTGCCAGCTGTTCAGGCGAACGCTGGTGCAGCTCAGAGCATGCCCGGGCCGGCTAGTGTTTCGCTGGCCCACGTAGCATGGAGATTTGACCCGATGCGCCAATGCCCTGATCTCAGACTCGCGGAGGACGGGGCTGCGGTGGTCGTCTTTCGGGTGGGTGCTAGCGGAGTTCCCTCGCGCGCGTCCATCAAATCGTCCTCCGGATCTGAGGCTCTCGATACTGCGGCCATGAACTGCGTGTTGAAGCTCCGGTTTCAACCGGCAACCCGCGCTGGAGATGGAGTAGCGGTCGATTCCTGGCAAGAGATAGCGTGGAGGTGGGCGACTCAGCGGGAGCAGCACAGAGACGCTCAAGGGACTGCGAGCCGCGCATCCCCAGAGGACGACCAGAAGTCGATCGCCCTCATGGCGGCGAAAGAGAATGATGCCAGCGTAAGGCCGGAGGGCTCTCCCCCCAAAGAGGCCAAAGTAGAGTTGCACGTTTGCTCGGATGTCGCGGGCAAGCTCGCCCAG
>CATPBQ010000341.1 GCA_955652795.1 uncultured Steroidobacteraceae bacterium
ACGCCGATCTGGAACTGCGGGGCGCGCAAGGTGCGCGGGGGAGGTTGCAGCTGGAGTGGGAGGAGGGTGTCAGCCGGGCGCAGGCCACGGTGCGCGGCACCCTCGATGGCGGCAGCGTGCTCGCCGCGGCGCCGGCGCCCTAGGCGCGCGGCGTCAGACGGCGTCGGCCGCCGCGCGCCGGGTCGGATCCACCAGCAGCCAGCCCGCTGCGCTCGCCAGCGCAAACCCCGCGCCGATCAGGAAGGCCGGGGTCCAGGCGTGATGGCCGGAAAGGTAGGCAACGATCGGCGTGGCGACCAGCCCGCCCGCATTGCCGCCGGTATTGAGCAGTCCCGACGCCGCCATTGCGTCGGCGCGTCCGACATGCATGATCGCCGCCCAGTAAGGACCTTCGTTCAGCTCGACGCACGCAAAGCACAGCGCCAGTGCCGCCACGGCGAGGTAGGCGTTTGCCGCGTCCACCGCGACGAACTG
Organism: uncultured Steroidobacteraceae bacterium; assembly: GCA_955652795.1. Lineage (GTDB taxonomy): Bacteria > Pseudomonadota > Gammaproteobacteria > Steroidobacterales > Steroidobacteraceae > 13-2-20CM-66-19. The sequence goes on from CATPBQ010000341.1 coordinate 475, forward strand.
CAGCACACCGGCAGCGGGGAGCGAGATGAGCGGCAGGATCCGCAGGCCCCTGCGTATGCCGTAGCGCTTTCCGAGGACGCTCGCGAGCCAGCCGCCCACACCGGCGCCGATGGCGGCGGCGAGCGGCGGCGTGCCGGCCAACATACCGCTTTGCAGCACCGTGAAGTGCCGTTCCTGTATCAGATACAAGAAGCACCAGTTCGCCAACAGGTAATACACGTAGTTCATGCACAGGTAGGAGGCGGTGAGAACCAGCACGTCGCGGTTCTTCATCAACGCCCACATGCGTGACCATGAGATGGCGGAGTCCACACTCGGGGGCGGCTCCGCACCGAGCTCGGCGAGCTCCTCCGCACTCACCGCCGGATGCTCGGCCGGGCTGTTCCTTCCATACCAGGCCCACCAGGCGATCAGCAGCAGCGCCGGCAGGGTCGTCCAGGCGAGTGCCCGCCGCCAGTCGAACGCGGTCATGAGCCAGGCGATCAGCGGAGGCGTGAAGGACGCTCCGAGACCAAGCCCCATGCTCTGGAAGCCCTGCACCAGCGGCCATTTGTCGGGCGTAAACCAGGTCTGAAAGACTCCGGTGGAAACCGGAAATATCGGCCCCTGTGCGGCGCCTGCCATTAACTGCGCAGCGAGCAACACCCCGAGCAGCGCGCTTCCCTGCAGCACAAGCGGAGCGAGTGGTGTCACCAGGCAGGACGCGAAGGCGATGAGCCCGATCACGACGAACATCAGCCGCGCCCCGAGGCGCTGGCCGATCACGCCTCCCGGAAACTGCATGGCGGTATAGCCGACCAGCAGCGCCTCCTCCAGCCAGCCGATCTGCATCTGGGTCAAACCCAGATCCGGCATCATGCGGTAGCTGGCGACGGTGAGGCTTCGTTGCTGCACATAGGCGATGAAGCCAAAGCCGAACAGGAACAGGAAGATCTTCCAGCGCACACGTATGCGCTGGCGAGACGGGAAAGACGCTGCCGCTGCCGGCTGGTCCCTCACGTCACGTCGACCGCGTCGCCGATCCGATCCAGGACGTAGCGACGGATGTCGAGACTGAAGTCTTCCATGGGAGCGTAGTAGCCGCGCTCGTGCACGCGCGCGCTGATGCCCTGCTGCACCGACTCGCAGATCGCCCAGTCCTGGCGATTGACGAGATCCCAGAACTCGGTGGTGTCGCTGTGGTCGAAGTCGGGCTTCTCGAGCTCGAACGGCTCGAACAGGAAATGACAGGTGATGGCGGTGTGCGCGGCGCTGCGCGGCTGCAGGATGAACACCGCGACGTGATCGCAGGCGAGACTCAGGAACAGATTCGGATACAGCAGCTCGCCCTTGTGGCGCACCCGCTCATCCTCGTTCAGGGACGGGAATGCGCGGCGGCGCGTCGTGCCTGACTCGGTGAACGTATACGCGCCGGGGCGATGGGGGATGCCGCGCAGCCAGTCGAGATTCGCGCCGCCGCGCTCACGGAACGCCGGCACCAGGGCGCACAGCTCCGGATGCACGCCCGCGCAGTGATAGCACTCGTTGTAGTTCTCGCAGATCACTTTCCAGTTCGCGGCCACCTCGTAGCGGATCGTATGACCGATCCGCAGCTCACTTAAGGGGTAGCGCGCGAGACGCTCGGGAATCCCGGCGATCTGCCGCTGCAGCGGCTCGGCCCTGGAGGGCGTCAGGTTCAGGAACACGAAACCGCCCCACGACTCGACGCCCGCCGCATACAGGCTGAACAGTGCTTTGTCGAATTGCGGCTGACTGCTCAGATACGGTGCGGCGATCAGTCGACCGTCGAGGTCGTAGGTCCACTGGTGATACGGACAGGTGATACGCCCGGCGGCGATGCCACCCGGCAGCTGGGCAACGCCCGGGCCCGCCGCAGCCGGCTCCCGGCACAGGCGCGTCCCGCGGTGCCGGCAGACATTGTAGAAGGCGCGCAGCTGAGCGTGCCCGTTGCGCACCAGAATGATGCTCTCGCCGAGGATATCGAGCACTCGGAACGCGCCGGGTTCGATCAGTTCTTCCTCGCGCCCGACACACACCCAGTCGCGGCAGAAGATCCGCTCCTTCTCCACGGCAAATACGCTCTCCGAGCGATACCAGCTCGATGGCAGGGTGGCTTCCAGACCGGCCAGAGTGGGGGGCAGCTCGTGGGCGTTCACGTGAGCCTCTCCTGATCTTTCCGGGCAGCGAGCACGGGCGCCGCGGCAGGGCGCCTGCCCAGAGGTGCATCGCGCCGGTAAGTCAAGGTCGCGGGATCGGCATCCAGTTCCCGAGCATACCGGTGGCCGCTGTACACGGCATGCACAATCGCACCGGGAGCCAGCGCGTCGCCGATGCGCGTGACGGACTGGATGCGTGCCGCGGCCAGGTCCTGCGGCCGTACGGCGAGCCCGGCGTGCAGGGAATCATTCGCAAAGCGGGCGCCGACAATCACCAGGGACCGGCAGGCGATGCGCGTCGCGGTGTCCGTGAACTGGCCGGCAAGGGTGACCTCGCCGCGCTCGAATGCCGTCACGCGCGAGAGCGTGTGCAGCGCGATCCCGGCCGAGAACAGCGCCCGGTGAATCTGCGGCTGCTCATTGCTCATGATGGCCCACGCCGACGCGTGTCCGGCGGGAGTCACGTAAGCGATGCGGTGTCCGGCCCTGGCCAGGTGCTCCGCAAGCACGCTGCCCATGTAGTAGTTGTCAAAGTCGTAGACGACCACCGGCCCTTCGATCCGTGCGCCGTCGGCGATGTCGTCAGGCGTGAAGACCTCGGGGCCCTCGAGTTTGCCCACCGGAATCTCCAGCGCCGAGTACAACAGGCGTGCCCAGCGTGAACCGGTGGCAATGACCACGTGCGTGTTGCCCAGTTCCAGGATGTCGTCGGCTGACAGGCGGTTGCCGCGGTAGATGTTTACGTTCGGCAGCCGTTGCAATTGACCACGGCGCCAGTCGAGGACACGTCCCCAGGCTGACAATCCGGGCAGGCGTGTCTCGAAACGCAACCGGCCGCCGATCTCGTCGGCTGCCTCCGCGAGGGTGACCTCGTAACCGCGCCGGCCGAGCGTCAGTGCACACTCGAGGCCCGCCGGACCTGCGCCGACCACCAGAACGGAGGATGTGCTGCCCGACGGGGCGACCCGTTCGGGATGCCAGTCGCGGCGCCATTCTTCGCCGATGGTCGGGTTCTGCGTGCACCTCACCGGGACTGCGTCGTGCCAGCTCGAGATGCAGATGTTGCAGCCAATGCACTCGCGGATGTCCTGCTCGCGGCCCTCGTCGATTTTCCTGGGAAGAAACGGATCCGCGATCGAGGGTCGCGCCGCGCCGATCAGATCGAGCACGCCGCGTTTGATCTGACCGACCATGGTGTCCGGGGAGGTGAAACGGCCGACGCCGACCACCGGCTTGCGTGTGAGCTTCCTGACGAACTCGATGATCGGCTCGTGGCTGCCCTCGGGCGCGAATCGCGACGGGGCGCAGTCGGTCGGAGACGAGTCCAGCTTCACATCCCACAGATCGGGCACGTCGGCGAGCAGCTCGACGACTTCGTGGGCTTCCGAGGGCGCCGCATCGCTGGGCCGAGAACGCAGCTCCTCGAGACTGATCCGCAGCGCCACTGCGCAGCGGTCACCGACCGCGGCGCGCGTTACTTCCAGGAGCTCGCGCACGATCCGCACACGATTGCGCACGCTGCCGCCGTAGGCATCGGTGCGCTGGTTCCAATCCGACAGCAGGAATTCGTAAGGCAGATATCCCATGCCGGCATAGACGTAGACGATGTCAAATCCCGCGCGGCGCGCCTTGCGCGCCGCTTCTGCCTGCCAGGTCAGCAACGCGCGGATGTCGTGCGTGTCCATGGCCCGCGGCCGCTGGTTACCCATGAAATTGACATGCGTGGCCATCCAAGAGGTGCCGGAAGGAGACATGGGCGCAATGCGGCTGGTGCGATTCATGACCGAGCCGCCTCCGTGCCACAGTTCGATGCCCGCCAGCGCACCGTGCCTGTGCACGGCGTCGGTCATCAGGGCGTGGGAGCGGATATCGTCCTCATCCCAAAGGGTCGCGAAGGGCAGGGGCGCATCGTCGGAGCTCGGGTCGATCGAGACATAGCCGCTGCAGACCACGCCCCATCCGCCTTCGGCCTTGGTCTCGCGAAACTTCGCGCGCATGTGCGGCATCGAGTTGGTCATGCCGGCGGCATGCGGAACCGCGTAGAAGCGGTTGCGGGCCGTGACTGGTCCGATCCTCACCGGCTCGAACAGTATGTCGTAGCGCGGGTTGCGAGCCATGCGCCGGAGTCTGCCCATACTTGAGCGAATGTTCAATAAGTTATACTTGCGCTTTCGAACACGCCGGCGTGGTCTCGCGGGGAACGGCTCATGCTCGACAAATCACTCGTCCTACTGAGCCTGATTGCGCTGGCCCCGCGCATGTTGTGTGCGCAGTCGAGCGCTCCGGATACACCCGAGCCCGGCTCGGTCGAGGAGATCGCGCACGCCACAACCGAGGCGCGCTTTCTCTCGCCGTGGGTCGCCTATCTGCCCGCGTCCGCGACCGCGGTTTCGCCGCGAACCTTCCTGCACCGCATCCCGGGGGCGCCGGGCGAGCTGGTGAATTCCTCGACCGCCTATGCTTACTGCCGGGCGCTGGCGGCCTCGTCTGCGCGCGTGCGCCTGTTCACCATCGGCCGCTCGGAGGAGGGGCGCGACATCATGTTGCTCGCGGTCGCGGATGAAGAGGGCATCCGGGAGCTGGAGCGGCTGCGCGCGGCCACCGCCGCGTTGGCCGATCCGCGCCGGACGGACGCCGCTGCGGCCGAGCGACTGGTGGCGAGCGCTCGCCCGATCTACTACTTCAACGCGGCGCTGCACTCGGACGAGACCGGCTCGACCGAGTCGGTGCTGGAACTCGCCTATCGGCTCGCCGTGTCGGAGCAGCCGATGATCCGGCGCATCCGCGAGAATCTCGTGGTGCTGATCAACCCCGTCTCGAATCCCGACGGACGCGACAAGCAGGTCGAGTGGTTCTACCGCTTCCTCAAAGGCAAGACGGATCTGGCGCAGCTGCCGCGGCAGTCGCCTCCCTACTGGTCGAAGTATGCGTTCGTGGACATCAACCGCGACGCGCACCAGCAGGTACACGAGACCACCAAAGCGGTGTTCCGCATGTTCCAGCAGTGGCATCCACAGGTGGTCCACGACCTGCACGAGAGCGTGGCGCTGCTGGTGACCTGGAATGGCACCGGCCCCATCAACGAGCATGTCGATCCACTCACCTACGCCGAGCGCCTCGAGCTGAGCTTCCATGAGGTGCAGGCGCTGACGGCGCTCGGGATGCCGGGGGTGTGGACCTGGAATTTCGGCGACGACTTTGCGCACCTGTACCTGGATGCGATCGCCACCAATCACAACGCGGATGGCCGCGGCTACGAGACCTACGGCAACGGCACCGCCGAGACGCTCATCCCGGAGCAGCCGGGAGATGAGAGCAGCGTCGAGTGGTACCGGCCCATGCCGCCGCCGAAGCCGAAGAGCTTTACCTGGTCGGCGCGCGACAACGTCAACTACAACGAGACCGCGATGCTTGCGGCGCTCGATGACTGCGCGCAGCAGTCGAAGAGCCTGCTCAGGAATTACTATCTCAAGGCGCTGCATTCGTACCACCGCGGGCTCGATGCAGCACCATTCGCGTTCCTGATTCCCGACGGGCAGGGCGATCCGGCGCGCGTTGCGCAACTGGTGGCGCGGCTGCTGGCGCAGGGCATCGAGGTGCACCGTGCGGCGGCGGACATCACCCTCGAGGAGGGCAAGTTCCCTGCCGGAACCTACGTCGTGCGACTCGACCAGCCTTACCGCGACTACGCGGTGGATCTGCTGACGGCGCAAAACTATCCCAAGGACGGCGGCGAGGCCTACGACGACATCTCCTGGGAGTTGCCGGCGCACTATCACCTGTCGGTGATCCCGACTGCGGATGTGCAGGTGCGTGCCGCGAAGCTCGACGCGCTTAGCGAGGTGCCGCAGCCGCAAGGGCAGCTCTCGGGCAGCGGACCGGTCTACCTGCTGAAGGACACCGGACAGGAGGGCTTGCTCGAAGCACGCTACCGCCTGGCCCGCTTCGCGATCTCGATCGCCGAGCGGGCATTCAGCGTGAATGGCAGCGAATACCCGGCGGGATCATGGATCCTGGCGCCGCAGGCGGGACTGACCGCTGCCGTGCGCGAGGCGGCGGCGAAGCTGGGACTGGATTTTGCGAGCACCGGCTCGATTCCGGACGTGGCGAGCCACGCCACCCCGGTGCCGCGGCTTGGACTGTGGGTGCCGTGGGCCGACACCGACACGATCGGCTGGGCACGCTACTCGCTCGATCAGCGGCACATACCTTATATCTATGTCCGGGATGAGGACATCCGCGCTGGCAGGCTGCGGGACAAGTACGACGTTGTGCTTTACGGCCACGTCGATCTGGAGCTTGCCGAGCAGATACAGGGCATCCCCAGGGCCTGGGGGCCGATGCCGTTCAAGAAGAGCAGCGCGACGCCAAGTCTCGGCACGCCGGCGCAGTCCGAGGACATCACGGGGGGTATCGGCTGGAGCGGACTTGCCGAGCTGCAGCGATTCGTCGATGCGGGAGGTCTGCTGATCACGCTCGGCAGCGGCTCCATGCTGCCGCTCGAGGGCGGCATGGTGCGCGGCGTGCGGCGCGAGGCCGGCGGCGTGCCGCGCAGCACTCAGGGAGGCGGGGCGGCCGCCGCGGCAGCCTCGCAGGCGGCTGCGACCCGCACACCCGGTACGCATGTGCGGGTGTCATTCGCGCGAACCGATCACCCGATCGCTTACGGCTATGGCGCGCGCACCCACGTGTTCCGCCAGAACTTTCCGCTCTATGCCACCCCGCGCCGCTGGTTGCGCATGGCGTACTGCACGACCTGTCTGGATGGTCCGCTCGACCCGAGCGGCGTGGTGCTCGAGTGGGGTGATCGCGAACGTGCGCCGCTGGTCGTGAGCGGTCAGGCGTGGGGAGAAGACAACCTCATCGGCCGCCCCGCGATTCTCGATCTGCGCTCAGGTCTGGGCCATGTCATCGCGTTCAACTTCAATCCGCTGCATCGCGATCTCAATCGCGGCGACCAGCGCATGCTGTGGAACGCAATCATCAATTGGCGCGCGATCCTCGCACAGCGCTGAGCGGCGAGCGGATGCGGGCAGCCGCGCTCGCATGCCGCACGGGTGCCTCAGCGATCAGGATTCCTCCCGCGGGCGTCGCAGCGGAGCGCCAAGATAGCAGCCGAACTCCTCGACGAAGTTGACCGAGACGCGCGCGTGGACGCGACCCTGGCGGTCCAGAAACTGCGCCTCGTCGTTAAGCGGCACCACCGCTCCGTGCCAGACGTTCGGATGCAGATAAACGCCGCACCGACCGTTGCAGAAGAAGGTGACGAATCGATCCGGCGTCACGTCGTCTCCCGGCAATGCCAGCGGCACGACGAAACCATCGCCGTTGAGCGGATAGAAGAGTTGGCCGCCGTCGGGGTGATAGTTGGCACGCCAGATCAGGGCGCGCTCGCGCATCCTGCCCGAGGTGCTGGCCGCCGCCTCTTCGGGCCAGTTGCTCCAACCGAACAGGTAGCTGTCGCCGACCGCATTATTGCGGGCGTACAGAATCTCCCCCTTCCAGCAGAACTCGAACAGCCCCTCGACCACGCCGCCCTGGTCGCCGGTGTTCGCGTCGATCGGGCGCCATCCCTGGGCCGGCCAGCGCACGATCTCGATCGGGAATGTCTTGGGGTCATCGACGAGACAGCCGTAACCCGCGAGGCTGGCTGCGGTGGCGGTGACCAGCGGGGTTTCATGGATCCGCCGGACGCCGGTCGAGGGCGGGTAAGCAATGTCCTGCGGATCAATATCCATACTCGACAATTATGCACTGCGTTGGCCGCAGCGGCTCCCCGAATATCCTCAGCCAGAGCGGCACTGGCAGCGTGGCCCGGCGGATCACGCCCAATGATGATACATTTCAGGCATTCGCAGTTCCGGGACCACACGCGTGCAGCACGTGAAGTTCAATGCAGGTGAGCGCGAGCAACTCATACGCTCGCTGTCCGCGATGCCCGACTATCTTTATGAGCAGTTCGATTCACTGACCGCGGAGGATGCGCGGCTGCCCGGACCCGGCGGGGCGTTTTCACCGGTGGAGCAGGTCTGGCACCTCGCGGATCTGGAGCGTGAGGGCTTTGGCGTACGCATCCGCCGCCTGCGAGACGAACAGGCGCCGCGCCTGCCCGACTTTGATGGTGCTCGGATCGCGCGCGAACGCCACTACCGTTCAATGTCCCTGCGCGAAGGACTGGAGGCGTTTGCCGTCGCTCGCAAGGCGAATCTTGCGACGCTGCAGTCCCTGCCGGGAGAGGCGTGGGGGCGCAGTGGAACCCAGGAAGGCGTCGGCGTCGTGACCTTGTGCGACCTGCCCGCACTGCTGCTGGAACACGATCAGGCGCACAGGGTCGAAATCGAGGAGTGGAAGGGCCGGCAGGCCGAGTTGCAGGTCCGCCCACACCAGAGCGGCTCGCCGCGTTAGAGCACCGCACTCGCGGATCGGTGCGCGCGCCCGCTGTCAACGGGCAAGCTGCCCTGAGGCGATCAACGTGCCGTACTCAGCGAGCTGCGGCGTCTTGAGCCCGGCAACCTTGCCCGCATCGTCCCAGCGCCGCACACGCACCGCCTCCGTGAAATAGCGCTCACTCTCGAACTGCGCCACCTCGGGCGCCGACATCGGGCCTCCCTGCAGCTTCAGGGTATGCACCGAGGCCGGACTCAGTTTCGCGAAGTACCGCGCATCGGTCGCGCACAGGTAGCGCTTGGCCGCGACGTGCAGGCGCACCGGTTCGCAGATCCCGGGGTGAAAGTGCTGCGCGAGCCAGCGGGCGCCGATCGCTTCGTGCTGCGCGTCCGCGGTCCAGTCGGCAATGTCGTCGGGGACCTGCGCGAGCAGGTGTCCGATGTCGTGCAACAGCGCGGCGAGCACCAGCGACTCGGGCGCGTCGGCCTGCCGTGCGAAGTACGCCGTCTGCAGGGCGTGCTCGGTCATCGACACGCGCTCGCCGAAGTACGCGCCTGCGCCGCGCGCCGCGTAGATCGCCAGGATCTCCTCGACGACCCTCATGCCCCTGCCTCCGTGGCGGCGAGCTTGCGCCGCAGCAGCGCCGTCTCGTTGTAGACGCTGTCGCGGGCCAGGTAGCAGCCGCGCAGGTGGCGCGGATGCCGGGCGGACGAGAAGGCGGTGCGGCCGTGCAGAATGCGCTGGTTATCAAAGACGACAACGGTTGCCGCACCGAGGCTCATGTTCAACTGAAACTGCGTATCGCGCAGCAAGGCGGCGAAGCGCCGGTAAGCGGCGTAGAACGCTCCGGTCTCGCGAGCGGCGACACTCAGGGGTGCGATGGAACGGCTGTTGTAGTGCACCGCCGCGACCTCGCCGCGCACCGACAGTTGAATCAGCGGTCGCTCCGCATACAGATCCGCGTCCCTGGAGCGATAGTGAAAGGGCACCGCGGTGCGGGTCAGCTGCGCGAACGCGTCCGGGGCCGTGGCACGCAGGTGCTCAGCCAGCGCAAAGCCGTCGGCGAACAGACTCTCGCCGCCTTCGCTGCTGGGAATCAGGGCGTGCAAGGCCTGAAATCCCGGCACCGGATCACGATAGGGGTTGTCGGTATGCAGGCCGAGCCCGAGATCGGAATAGGCGAGGTTCTCGGGTTGCGGCACCGAGCGAACGTCGAAGGTGAGGCCGTAGTTGGTCTCGAGCACGCGCCCGACCAAAGGCATCGCCTCGAGCAGCGCCGTTTCCTGCGCCGGCACGCCACTCAGGAAGGCCAAGCCGTCCTGCAGCAGG
>CATPBQ010000342.1 GCA_955652795.1 uncultured Steroidobacteraceae bacterium
CGGCGGTGCCCGCCACCGGATCGCCGCCTTCCAGCTGCCGCAGCAGCCCTCGCAACTCGTAGCGTGTGTACAGCTCGCGCAGGCGCGCGGTGTCCGGCGCGCCCGGCGCCAGCTCTTCCACCGACAGCGGCAGCGTAAGGTCAGTCCTGATGGTCGCGAGCCGTCGCGACAGCTCGAGCGTGGTAAGTCCCGTGCGCAGGTTCTCGCCCACCTTGCCGGGGATTTCCGCCACGCGCCCGATCAGCTCATCGAGGCCGCCGTACTGCTGCAGCAGCCTGGCGGCGGTTTTCGGCCCCACCTTGTCGATGCCCGGTATGTTGTCGGAGCTGTCGCCAACCAGTGCCAGGTAGTCGACGATCTGCTCGGGGTAGACGTCGAACTTCGCCTTGACCCCGTCGCGGTCGAGCCCCGCGTTGTTCATGGTGTTGATGAGCGTGATCGAGCCGTCGACCAGCTGCGCCATATCCTTGTCGCCGGTGGAAATGAGCACCGTCTGCCCGGCTTGCGCGGCTCGCCGTGCGAGAGTGCCGATCACATCGTCCGCTTCCACGCCCGGCACGCGCAGCAGCGGCAGCCCCTGTGCCTTGATCATCTGCAGCAGCGGCTCGATCTGTGCACGCAGGTCATCGGGCATCGACGGCCGGTGCGCCTTGTACTCGGCGAACAGCTCGTCGCGGAAGGTCTTGCCCGGTGCGTCGAACACCACGGCAATGCGGCGCGGCTGATAGTCCTTGAGAAACTTCAGCAGCATGTTCAGCACCCCGAGCACGGCTCCGGTCGGCTCGCCGCGCGAGTTGGACAGCGGCGGCAGGGCGTGAAACGCCCGGTAGACATAAGAGGAGCCGTCGACGAGAACCAGGTCGGGGGAGCGCGTCATGCAGGGGTCCTGAAGCGGGCCGCGAGTATAGCGGAGGGCGCCGGTCACAAGTCCCGCGCCCCGGGTCAACCCCGGGCCCAGCTGGCGCGCTATAAGCCGCATGCGCGAGTCTTTCACGTCTGCCATTGCCGCCAACCGCTTCGGGCTCGGCGCCCGTCCCGGGGAGCTCGCCGGGATCGCTGACGACGGGCGCGACTGGCTGCGGGCGCAGCTGCGCGCCGCGCCCCCGCCGATCGCCGATCCGCAATTGCGCCCGTCGCAGGAAATTCTTGCGCAGGCGCTCGAGCTGCGGCAGGAGCTGCGTGCCAGCCGCAAAGCGGACGGCGCGGCGAGCGCCGCCCAGCCGGGCGCGGAGGATGGCGCGGCCAGCGCGCTGCAAAAGCTGCCGCAGTTCCTGCGGCCCATTTACGTCAGCGAAGTGAGCGCGCGTTTTCGCGCAGCCGTGACCACCGATCGTCCGCTCATCGAGCGCCTGACGCAGTTCTGGACCAACCACTTCGCGGTGTCGGTGGACAAGCAATTGCTCGCCGGGCTGGCGGGCAGTTTCGAGCGCGAAGCCATCCGGCCGCAGGTGCTCGGCACCTTCAGCGAGCTGCTGCTCTCGGTGGAGACACATCCGGCGATGCTTCTGTACCTGGACAACCACCTGTCGGTCGGTCCGCATTCCGAGCTGGCGCTGCGCCGCGGGCGGCGCGCACAGGCGCGCGCACTCGGCATCAACGAAAACCTGGCGCGCGAGATTCTCGAGCTGCACACCCTCGGCGTGGGCGGCGGCTACTCCCAGGGCGACGTCACCACCTTCGCCGAAGTGATCACCGGCTGGTCGATCGGCGGCGCCGAGGGCGGACGCTTTGCCGGCGGCGAGCCGGGGAAGTTCCTATTCCGCGCCGGGCAGCACGAGCCCGGCGCCAAGCGCGTGCTGGGCACGCGTTACCCGGACCGCGGCTATGAGCAGGGCGTCGCGGTGCTGCGCGATCTCGCCGCCCACCCCGCCACCGCGCACTTCATCGCCGTGAAACTCGCGCGTCATTTCATCGCCGACGATCCGCCGCCGGCGGCGGTCGCGCGGCTGGCGCAGGCCTTCACGGTGAGCGGCGGGGATCTGCCGACGGTGTATCGCGCGCTCATCGACTCGCGCGAAGCCTGGGCGCAGCCGCTCGCCAAGTACAAGACGCCGTCGGATTACATCGTGTCGGGCTTTCGCGGACTCTCGCTGCCGGTGGACGCGCAGCACGCGCCGCTCGCGCCGTACGAGCTTCTGGGTCAGAGGACCTGGGCGCCGGGATCGCCCGCGGGCTGGCCGGATCGCGGCGCGGACTGGGACGGCGCCTCGGCGCTCATGAAGCGCATCGAATGGGCGGACGCCGTCGGGCAGCGCCTCGGCAACCGCTGCGACGCGGTGCAGCTCGCGCCGCAATTGCTGGGCGCGAACCTGAGCGCGGCAACCGCCGGCGCCGTGGCGCACGCGGCCAGCCCCGCGCAGGCCGTCACCCTGTTGCTCGCCGCGCCCGAGTTCATGCGGCGCTGAGTGCGAGGAGCGTATGGCACGCATGCAACGACGCGAATTTCTGAACCTGAGTGCCCTGGCCGCGGGCGGCACACTGCTCGCATCACGTCTGGCCTTCGGGCGCAGCGACACCCGCAAGCCGCGTTTCGTGCTCATCATCATGCGCGGAGCGCTCGACGGGCTCGCCACGGTTGCGCCCTACGGCGATCGCGACTACGCGGCGCTGCGCGGCGACCTCGCGCTGCGCGCGCCGGGCGAGCGCAACGGGGCGCTGCCGCTCGAAGGTTTCTTCGGCCTGCATCCCGCGCTCGCCTTTCTGCAGCAGTGCTACGCGGCGCGCGAGCTGACGGTGTTTCACGCGCTCGCCAGTCCCTATCGCGAGCGCTCGCACTTTGACGGCCAGGACGTTCTGGAAAACGGCTCCGCGCGCGCGCACGCGCTCACGACCGGCTGGCTCAATCGCGCGCTCGAGCGCGCGCCGGCGCCGGGACAGCGCGAGGCGGGGGTGGCGCTCGGTCAGAACATGCCGCTCGTGATGCGCGGCCCGGCTGCCGTGACCTCGTGGTCCGCCTCGAAGCTCACCGCGCTCGATGAGGACACCCTGGGGCGCCTCACCGATCTGTACGCCAACGACGCACTGCTGGCGACACGCCTGGCGGATGCGCTGGCGGCGGACGCCATCGCGGGGGACGGGGCCGGCAGCGGCGCCGGCATGATGCCCGACGCGCCGGATAAGAACGGGCAGGCGCCACGGGCGCGCTATGCGCAGGTGGTGCGGGCGGCCGCGGGTTTCCTGCGCCAGGAGTCCGGACCCAAGGTGGCGGTGTTCGACACCACCGGTTGGGACACGCACGCCAACGAGGGCGGGGCGCAAGGGCAGCTCGCCGCTCGCCTCGCCTCACTCGATGCGGCACTCGCGACCCTGAAGCAGGAGCTCGGCGCGACCTGGGGCGACACGGCAGTATTGATGGTGACCGAATTCGGGCGCACCGCGGCCATCAACGGCACGCGCGGCACGGATCATGGCACTGCGACCGCGGCTTTCCTGGTCGGCGGGGCCGTCGCGGGCGGGCGCGTGATTGCGGACTGGCCCGGACTATCGGCGCGCGCCCTGTACGAGGGACGCGATCTCGCGCCGACGCTCGATCTGCGCTCGGTGCTCAAGGGGCTGCTGCACGAGCATCTCTCAGTGCCGTCGCGCGAGCTCGAGCGGACGGTGTTTCCCGACAGCGCCGCGGCGCAGCCGCTGCGCGGACTGGTGCGCACCTAGAGCTGCGCCACGCGCGGCCAGGGTGCGCGCCGGCATGCCGCCCTAAGGCCGCTACTTCGGCGCCTGCGAGTCGTCGTCGTTCTTGTCGCCAGGCTTCGGCGGCGGCGCTGTCGCGGGTGTCGGCGTCGCCGTGCTGCTCGGTGGCGCCCCCGAGTGTGGCGCAGCGGGCTGAGCGGGCGCGGGCTGAGCCGCCGCCGGAGTCGTGATCACCCGGGTATTCCTGTCCGGCAGGTACAACGCACCCTTCTGTCCGCAGCCCGCCAGCAGCGCTACCAGGCCGCCCGCGAGTATCCAGGCTGTGCGCTTCATAGCGGCATCGGCTTCTTGTCGCGCAGCGCGAGCCAGCCGCGCGCCAGGCGGTAGATGATCCACACGGTCAGCGCGAGCAGGCCGATCAAGGCCGCCGGTATGCCGATGATGGTCACGAAGGCGAGCACCGCCAGGCACGCCCACAGCACCGCAAACCAGAAGGTGCGCAACTGCCAGCGGAAGTGTGACTCGAGGAACGTGCCGTGAGTCGCCGAGCGGCGCACGTAGTTCATGATCACCGCGACGATCGAGGGCAGACTGCCGATGAAGCTGCCGATGATGGTGTGGAAGGTGGTGACACCGATGAGCACCGCCAGCGAATGCAGTGCGTACATCACGTGAGTGTAGGTGAGGAGCGACTCATCGACCTGGGGTACGGCGACGGGCATCTGCGGATTCGGGTCTGACATGTTTACCTCAGGAGGCGCTCGGTGCTGTGTCCGGCCGGCGATCCACGACCGCCATCGTCAGGCGCGAGACACACACCAGGCGCTCGCTCTCATCGCGGATCTCGATGTGCCAAACGTGGCTGCGCCCGCCCAGGTGGAACGGGCGGGCGGTCGCGGTGACGGTGCCCGCGGATACCGCCCGCAGGTGATTGGCGTTGATCTCCTGCCCCAGGCACAGGGACTGCTGCATGTCGACGCACATCATCGAGGCGAGGCTCCCGACAGTTTCCGCGAGCGCAACCGAGGCACCGCCGTGCAGCACGCCGAAGGGCTGATGAGTGTGTTCGTTCACCGGCATGGTCGCCCGCAGGAAGTCCGGACCGACCTCGGTGATGCGGATGCCGAGGTAGCCGGAGAGACTCCGGCGCCCGCGTTCGGTGAGAGCTTCGGGAGTGATGCTGGCGCGCCAGATGCTCATCGGAAGCTAGTCTAGCCGTTTGCACAGTGGCAATCTGCACCCCAGCCTTAAGTCCGGAGCTCGAGTGCGATGACCGAGTTTGCCTTCCCGCCGCCAGCCGCGCCGAGCGTGGCCGTGGCCGCCAGCAGCCAGCGCTTCCCCGTGCACCGCATCTACTGCGTCGGCCGCAACTACGCCGACCACGTGCGCGAGATGGGCGCAGAGCCGCAGGGCGAGCCGCCGGTGTTCTTCACGAAACCCGCGGATGCGGTGGTGGCGAACGGCGCTGCGGTTCCTTATCCGCCGCGCACCGCCAACTGCCACCATGAGATCGAGCTGGTGGCGGCCATCGGCCGCGGCGGCTGCGACATCCGCGAGCCGCGGGCACTGGAGCATGTGTTTGGCTACGCGGCGGGCAATGATCTGACACGCCGCGATCTGCAGCACGCGGCGAAGCAGCGCGGTCAGCCGTGGGATGCTGCCAAGGGCTTTGACTGTTCGGCGCCGATTGCCGCGATCCGCCCGGTGAGCCTCGGCCACCCATCGCGCGGTCGCATCTGGCTCAGTGTCAACGGCGAGTTGCGCCAGGAGTCGGACGTGAGTCAGATGTTGTGGGACGTGGCGCACATCATCGCTGAGCTGTCGACGCTCTACGAGCTCAAGCCCGGTGACCTCATTTTCACCGGCACGCCCGCCGGTGTCGGCGCGGTGAAACCCGGCGACCGACTGGAAGGCGGCATCGAGGGGCTCGAGGTGCTGCGCAACACGATCGTCCCGGCCCCGCCCGCCCACTGAGGACCACACCTGCGCAGCGGATCGAACATGAAGCTCTACCACTACTTCCGCAGCTCCGCGTCCTACCGCGCACGCATCGCACTCAACTTCAAGGGAATCGACTGGGAGGCGGTGCCGGTGGATCTGCGCGCGCCCGCGAGCGCACAGCGCACGCCGGAGTTTCTCGCGCTCAACCCGCTCGGGCTGGTGCCGGTGCTGGTGGACGGCGACAACACCATCACGCAGTCGCTCGCCATCGTTGAATATCTCGAGGAAGCCTATCCGCAGCCGCCGCTGCTGCCGCACTCGCCCGCCGAGCGCGCGCAGGTGCGCGCGCTCGCGCTCGCCATCGCCTGCGATATCCACCCGCTCGGCAATCTGCGCGTCCTCAACTACCTGCGCTCAGCGCTCAAGGCGGATGAGGACGCGGTGAACGCCTGGTTAGGTCAGTGGATCGCGCGGGGATTTCGCGCGCTCGAACTGGATGTGCAGCGCTCGAGCGGCGATGGCCGGCATATGTTCGGCGCAGCGGTAACGCTCGCCGACGTGTGTATGGTGCCGCAGATGTACAACGCGCGCCGCTACCACTGCGACCTCACTCCGTTCCCGACGCTGCGTGCGATCTGCGCGCACCTGGAGACTTTGTCGGCGTTTGCGCTGGCTGCGCCGGAGGCGCAGCCGGGCGCGCCGCGACCCACCCCATGAGCACCTTGCCCCGACAGATCGCCCTGGTCGCGCCGCTCTCCGGAATCCTCGTGCCCCTCGAGCGCGTCCCGGACCCGGTGTTCGCGCAGCGCACGGTGGGCGACGGGGTCTCGATCGATCCGACCTCATGCGATGTGCTGGCCCCGGCTGCCGGGCTCGTCACGCTGTTGCACAGGGCAGCCCATGCCCTGGCGATCACGACCGACGAGGGGGTCGAAATTCTGGTTCACATCGGCGTGGATACGGTCAGGCTGAACGGCAAGGGTTTCACTGCGCACGTGCGGCAGGGCGATCGGGTGGCGGCCGGACAGCCGCTGATCTCGTTCGACGCGGATCTCATCGCGCGCTCGGCCCCGAGCCTGCTCACGCAAGTGCTGGTGACGAACCGCGAGCGCATCCGCGGGATGACCGTGGGCAGCGGCCTCGTCGATGCCGGCCGCAGCATCATCCTGAATGTCGAGCTCGCCGCGGCCGCCCCCGTGGATGGCGCACCGGTGACCGGGGCCACCGCCGTGTCGGCGGACATCCGCTTGCCTAACCGCCAGGGCTTGCATGCCAGGCCGGCGGCGGTCCTCGCGGCCGCGGCCAAGGCGTTTCGCGCGGACATCCGTTTGCTGCGCGGCGCCGAAGTCGCGAATGCCAAGTCGGTCACAGCCATCCTGCTGCTCGCCACCAACCCGAACGATGCGATCCGCGTGAGTGCCACAGGTCCCGATGCGGCCGCTGCGGTCAGCGCCCTGGCGGAACTGCTCGCTTCCGGGTCGGGCGAATCGCAGGCCGCGGGGGAGGGCCCCATGCCGGCCGCAGGGCCCGTGCCGGGGGCAGCGGCCCCCGCGATCGCCCCGGCAGGTCCGACTGACCCCCGCAAGCTTGCGGGCGTGTGCGCATCGCCCGGACTTGCGCTGGGCAAAGTCGCGCAGGTGCGCCGCACCGCGATCAGCGTGCAGGAGCGGGGCGCGGGGACCGAGCGCGAGCGCGCGCACCTTGACGCCGCGCTCGAGCGCGCCCGGCAACAGATCAGCGTACAGAAGGCGGCCAACTCGGGGGCGGCGTCCCGCATTCTGGATGCCCACCTCGAGCTGCTCGCCGATCCGGAGCTGATCGACCTCGCGGTGGCCGGGCTGGCGGGGGGACGCAGTGCCGGATACGCGTGGCGGGAGGCCTATTCGAGTTACGCCGCGCGCCTCGAGGCGCTCGCGAGTGCGCTGCTGCGCGAGCGCGCCGGCGATGTCCGGGACGTCGGCGGCCGGGTGCTCGGGCTGCTGGCCGGCGTGACGACTGCGCCACTCGAGTTTGCACCCGGCTCCATCCTGATCGCCGATGAACTGACGCCGAGCGAGACCGCCTCGCTCGATGCGGACAGGGTGCTGGGCCTGTGCACGACCGGCGGCGGCCCCACGAGCCACGCGGCGATCCTGGCCCGTGCTCTCGGCATACCCGCAGTCTGCGGCGTCGATCGCGCCGCGCTCGAGCTCGAGGACGGCACGCCGGTTCTCCTCGACGGGACGGGCGGCACTCTGCTTACGGCTCCGGACGAGACCGAGGTTGCCGCGGCGCGGGCCGTGATGGGGCGCCTGGTCGCCCAGCGCCAGAGTGAGCGGGCGGCGGCGAGCGCGCCCGCCGCGACGACCGACGGGCATCGCATCGAGATTGCCGCCAACATCGGCACGGCGGAGGAAGCCGTCGCCGCCGTCGCCCAGGGTGGCGAGGCTGTGGGTCTGCTGCGCTCTGAGCTTCTGTTCCTGGACCGCGATATCGCGCCCGACGAGCGCGAGCAGGCCGAGGTCTACCGCGCGGTCGCGGCCGCGCTCGGCCGCGAGCGCCGGCTCGTCATCCGCACACTGGACGTCGGCGGCGACAAGCCCCTGCCGTATCTGCCGCTGCCGCCGGAGCAGAATCCGTTTCTCGGCCTGCGGGGTATCCGCGTGAGCCTGGAGCGGCCCGATCTGCTGCGCAGCCAGCTGCGGGCGATTCTCAAAGCCGCCGCGCTCAGTGACATCCATGTGATGTTTCCGATGATCGCGACGCTCGATGAGCTGCGTGCGGCGCGCCGGATCCTCGACGAGGAGCAACGGGCCAGCGGCGAGTCGGTGCGCGTGGGCGTAATGATCGAGGTGCCGTCCGCGGCGCTGAGCGCCGAGCATCTGGCGCGCGAGGTGGACTTCTTTTCGATCGGCACGAACGATCTGACTCAGTACACGCTGGCGATGGACCGCGGCCACCCCAAGCTCGCGCCGCTGGCCGACGCGCTGCACCCGGCGGTTCTCAGGCTGATCAGTCTCACCGTGGAAGCCGCGCACCGTCACGGCAAATGGGTCGGCGTGTGCGGCGGGATTGCCGCCGAGCCGCTCGCGGTGCCGGTGCTGCTCGGAATCGGAGTCGACGAGCTTTCCGTGCCGGTGCCGGCGATCGCGGCCGTCAAGGCGCTGGTGCGCCGGCTGTCGCTGCGCCACTGCCAGGATCTCGCGCGCGAGGTGGCCGGGCTCGGCACCGCGGGCGAGGTTCGCGCGCGGCTCGCGCAGTTCGGCCGGGAGGCGAGCCCGGCCGGCGGGGGAGTTCGGAGCTGATGCGGCTCAAGGGGGAGTTGTGTTCAAAGATGCGTTCGTAGTCCTGCAGAAGATCGGCAAGGCGCTGATGATTCCGGTGGCGGTGCTGCCGGTCGCAGGTCTGCTCCTCGGCATCGGCGCGGCGCACTTCGAGTGGATCCCGCCGCTCGTGTCGGCGCTCATGAAGGCCTCCGGAGACGTGGTGTTCGGCAACCTGCCGCTGATCTTCGCGGTCGGCGTCGCGGTGGGCCTCACCGAGAATGACGGTGTCGCCGCGATTTCGGCGGTTGTCGGCTATGTGGTGCTGCTCGCGATTCTCGGCGTGATGGCCGGTGTCTGGGGCATGGCGCCCGTGAGCATCATGGGAATCAAGTCGATGCAGACCGGCGTCTTCGGCGGCATCCTCGTCGGCGCCATCGCCGCGACGATGTTCAAGCGCTTCTACCGCACGACCCTGCCGCCGTACCTGGCGTTCTTCTCCGGCAAGCGCTCCGTGCCGATCGTCACCGCGCTCGCCGCGGGCATTGCCGGCGTGGTGCTGTCGGCGATCTGGCCGCCCATACAGCACGGCATCGACACGTTCTCGCACTGGGCGGCGGTCTCCAACCCGCGCACGGCCGCGACCGTCTACGGCTTCGTCGAGCGGCTGCTGATCCCGTTCGGTCTGCACCACATCTGGAACGTGCCGTTCTTCTTCGAGATGGGTGCTTACACGGACGCGAGCGGGACGGTGGTGCACGGCGACATCAACCGCTTCTTCGCCGGCGATCCCACGGCGGGAATCCTGGCCGGCGCCTTCCTTTTCAAGATGTTCGGCCTGCCCGCGGCCGCCATCGCGATGTGGCACGGCGCCAGCCGGCAGAACCGGGTCGCGGTCGGCGGCATCATGATCTCGGCGGCGCTGACCTCGTTCCTCACCGGAATCACCGAGCCGATCGAGTTCGCATTCCTGTTCGTCGCGCCGGTGCTGTACGTGGTGCACGCGGCACTCGCGGCCTCGACCCAGTTCCTGGCCAACACGCTCGGCATGCACATGGGCTTCACTTTTTCGCAGGGTGGCATCGACTTCCTGGTTTTCAACGTATTCGGCAAATTCGCGCAGAAGTGGTGGCTGGTGCTGATTCTCGGCCCCGTCTATGCGGTCATCTATTACGTCGTGTTCCGCCTCGCCATCCGCTGGCTCGACCTCAAGACCCCCGGCCGCGAAGAGACCGTCGCTGCCGCGCCTGGCGCTGCCCGCGCCGGGGGCGACGACCGCGCACGTGACCTGGTGCTCGCCTTCGGCGGCAGCGACAACATCGCCAGCCTTGATGCCTGCATCACGCGGCTGCGGGTGGCGGTAAGGGATCCGGGGCTGGTCGACGAGCGCGCACTGAGGGCGCTCGGTGCGAGCGGAGTCATGCGCATCGGCAAGGGCGTGCAGGCGGTGTTCGGGACGCTCTCCGAGCACCTGAAGACCAACATGGAAGACTACCTGCGCGCCTCAGGCGCAGCTGTCGCCGCTGTCCCCTCGCCGGCATCCGAGGTGCACAGCCCGGCGGCCGCTGCCGCGGCCGCTGCGGACCCCGCGATGCTCGAGTCGGCAGCGCGGCTTCTGGCAGCGCTCGGTGAGCGCGCCAATGTGCGCGAGCTGGAGGCGGTTGCCCACACGCGCCTGCGCATCACGCTCGCCGACCCGGGTCGCTTCGACGAGGCGGCGGCGAAGCTGGCGGGGGTCGTAGCCGTCATGAGGGCGGCCCCGGGGGTGCTGCACCTGATCGTCGGCGAGCAGGCCGGCCGGCTGGCCACCGTCATGAAGCTCGCCTGAGCGTATTCAACTTATTCGTGGTGTGCTGGCCGCCGCAGCGGCTGGCGGATTGCCGCGGAAGCGCCGCCAGATGTAGAGCCACAGCAACGCGATCATCGGGTACATGAGAAAGCTCGCCTCGGTGCCGAGGACGCCGCCGGTCAGCCACGCAGGTCCGTGGAAGCTTGCCTCGAGCAAGCGCCCCTCGGGCAGCCGCGCGCCGTTGGGCGTGCCGATGACGAACAGCTGCATGTAGTCGAAAGAGATGTGAAAGCCCACGGCAAACCACAACGTGCCGGTCCTCAGGACGGCGTAGCACAACATGAGACTGAGGGACATCAGCGTGATGACGTCCCAGATGTTTTCGCCAGTCTTGAAGAAGTAGTGCTCGGCCGTGAAGATGAGCGCGATGACAATCGACGCTGGCCAGAAGCCGATGCTTTTCCACAGTGTTTGCAGGAGATAGGAGCGGAACAACAATTCCTCCGCCACGCCCACGACGATGTTGGCGCCGAGCCAGGCGAGCGCGGCGAGTGCGAGCGCGCTGCCGGTAGTCGCCAGAGCGTGCAGCTGCATGCCGCCCAGCAGATACATGCCCGCCGCCACCGCGCCGGCCATGACGATGCCGGCGAGCGCGCCCTCGGCGGTTCGCGCGCCGAGCGCCTCACTCAGCGGCAGCCCGTAGCTGTCTACGCGCCGCCGCTCATACAGCGAGAAGATCGCGGTGCAGATGAGCGCGATGAGGAAATTCTCGAGCTCCTGCATCGCAACGTTAGCCGCCGAGAATCCGTCCCCCAGATGCAGCCGGCTCGCGAGGAAGCCGAACGCCGGGTCGAACGCCAGCGGCGCCACCTGGTCGGCGAGCGCGAAGAAGATCATGGCCCGCCAAAACAGGCGGATTTTTCGATCTCGACCGATTAGAAGGCGCGCGAGGAAGCCCATGAGTCATCCTGCTCGATCAGGCATCGCGGGCGCGCAGAAAGCTCACGTAGCCTGCGAGAAACTGCTTGAGCTGTTCCTCGACGGTCCCGTCCTTGAGCGCCCCGGACTCATCGAACACCCCGCCGGCGCGCGCCACCATGAGTCGTCCGCCGAACCAGGTGCGCGTGCCGAGCGTGCGCATCACCGGCAGCCAGGCGCTCTGGCTGAGGGTGGTGCCGAAGCCACTGGGTGAAGCACCCATGATGGCGAACGCGCGGCCGCTGAACACCCTGCGGATGTCGGAGGACGGTCGCGACACCCAGTCGATGGCGTTCTTGAACACGCCGGGAATGCTGTTGTTGTATTCAGGAGTCGCGAGCAGCACGCCGTCGGCGGCGACGATCGCCTCCTTCAGCTGGTTCACGGTCGCGGGGATTCCCTGGGCCTCGACATCGGCGTCGTAGAGCGGGATGCCGCGCAGGCTGGCGACTTCGAGCGTCGCGTCCTCGGGCATGAGGCGCGCGGCCGCGCGCAGCAGGGCGCTGTTGTAGGAGCCACGACGCAGGCTACCCGAGATTCCCAACACCTTGATCATCGCATCTCCCGTGAGTGCGGTGGGAGCGTGCGCTGCGCGGCGGGAGCTTGCAACCCGCGCCGGCGCTGCGGGTGCCTACTGATGCGAACGCAAGGCTACCCCTTCAGTTTCGCGGCCACGCGCTGGTATGCCTCGCGGAACGGGATGCCTTCCGTGACCACCAGGCGGTTGGCCTCTTCGGCGGCGTGAATCGAGGGATCGAGCCGGATGGCCTCGCGCCGGAACTGCAGCGCCTCGATGGCCGGCGGCAGGATGGCGAGGGTCGCGAGCGCGAGATCGATGCCGCGAAACAGCGGGAACTTCAGCAGCTGCAGGTCGCGGTGGTAGCCGGAGGGCAACTTGGCGCACACGCCGAGAGCTTCGGCCAGACACGCCTGCGCGGTGGCGGAGCGGCCGCGGATCAGCTCGAACACGTCCGGGTTGCGCTTCTGCGGCATGATCGACGAGCCGGTGGTGAAGGCTTCGGGCAGCGTGACAAAGTCAAACTCCCGGGTGGCGAACAGCAGCACGTCGGCGGCGAAGCGCCCGAGATCCTGCAGCAGCAGCGTGATCTCGAACAACAGCTGCGCTTCGGCCTTGCCGCGCGAGAGTTGTACCGCGGTGACGGGCTGGTGCACGGCCGCGAATCCGAGCCTGATGCGCGTTGCTTCACGGTCGATGGGCAGCCCCGGCGTGCCGTAGCCCGCCGCCGAGCCCAGCGGGTTCTTGTCGATACGGCGGCGCACCTCGGACAGGCCGGCCGCGTCATCGCGCAGCTCCGCCGCAAAACCCCCGGCCCACAGCGCTACCGAGCTCGGCATGGCCTGCTGCTGGTGGGTGTAGCCCGGCAGCGCGGTGCTCGGCTCGCGCACCGCGAGCCCATCGAGCGCATCGGCGACCGCGAGCGCGCCGGCGCCGAGCGCCTCGACGGCATCGCGCAGGTACAGGCGGATGGCGGTGAGCACCTGGTCGTTGCGCGAGCGCCCGAGGTGGATGCGGGCGCCGGCTGCGCCGATGCGCTCGGTCAGGCGCCGCTCCAGCGCGCTCTGGCCGTCCTCGTCGGCGAGCTCGATGCGCCACGCGCCGCGCTCGTGCTCCTGCGCCAGCGCGCTCAAGCCCTCGCGGATCGCCGTGAAGTCGCCGTGCGTCAACAGGCCCTGCGCCTGCAGCATTTCCGCATGCGCGATCGAGGCGCGCACGTCGTGGCGCACCAGGCGCTCATCGAGCGCGTGGTCCTCGCCCGCGGTGTAATGCAGCACCCGCTCATCCAGCGGCGCGCCCTTGTCCCACAGCCGCGTCATGGCGTGCTCTGCTCGGCCGGCGTGAGCGCGTTGACATCGGCGACGATCAGGGTGCCGGTGCCCTCGTTGGTGAATACCTCGCCAAGGATCCCCTCCGGAGACTGATACGACACCACGTGCACCCGGCGCACGCCGCCACGGATGGCGTCCTCGATGGCCTTGGCCTTGGGCAGCATGCCGGCGGCGATGTGACCTTCGTCGCGCAAGCGCTTCAGTCCCCGCAGATCCGTGTAGGAGATGAGCGAGCGCGGGTCATCGACGCTGCCGAGAATCCCGGGCGCGCCGGTGCACAGGATCAGCTTCTCCGCCTGCAGCGCGGCGCCGATGGCCGCGGCCACGGTGTCGGCGTTGATGTTGAGCAGCGTCCCGGACTCATCCGCAGACAGCGGGCTCACCACCGGCATGAGACCGTTGTCGAGGAGTTTCTTGAGCACGCTGATATCCACCGCGTCGATGTCGCCGACGAAACCGAAGTCGACCAGTTCGCCGTCGGCGGTGAGTCTCACCGGCGGGCGCTTGTGGGCCCGCACCAGTCCGGCATCCACGCCGCTGATCCCGACCGCCTCGATATCGAGGTCGCGGCACATGCCGAGCACGCGCGTGTTGATCAGGCCGTTGAGCACCATCGTGGTCACGTCGATCGAGTGCTGGTCGGTGACGCGCCGCCCGTCCACCATGCGCGTCGGCACACCGAGCGCGGCGGACAGCTCGGTGAGCTGCGGCCCGCCGCCATGCACCAGCACCACGCGCACGCCGAAGTAGTGCAGGATCGCGATCTGCTCCATCAGCACCCGCGTCGCCTGCGGGTCGGCAAACACCCCGCCCCCCGCCTTCACTACGAAGGTCTTGCCCTTGTACATGCGGATGTAGGGAGCGGCGCTGCGCAGGGCGCGGATGGCGAGAGCGTGATCGCTTCTGTGCATGATCATGAGGGATTTCCGCAGGTCTAGGGCTTGAGCATCCGATGGAGCACGGCCATCTGCACCGGCAGACGGTTGTAGGCCTCGCGCTGCACCACGCTGCGCGCGCCGTCGAGCACCTCATCGGCGATGGCGGTATTGCGGCGCACCGGCAGGCAGTGCATCACGCGGCACTCGCGCGCCGTGATCGTGAACCAGTCATTGCGCACGCACCAGCCGGTCAGCGTGCTGCGCAGGCGGGCATCCGCGGCGGCGTCGCCGTAGCAGGCGGTCGCGCCCCACTCCTTTACATACACGACCTCGGCGCCGGTGAGCGCGTCGTCGCGCTCGGCGGTCTCGCGCACCGAGCCCCCGGAAGCCGCCGCCGCGCGCCGCGCGCGTTCCATGATGGCACCGGGGAGCGCGAAACCCTGCGGACGCAGCACGATGACTTCCATGCCGCGCAGCGCCGCCATGTGCAGCGCGGCCGCCGGCACCGCCAGCGGCAGGGCGCGCGGGTGGTAGGCCCACGACAGCACGAAGCGCCCGGCGCGCGGCACCGCCAGATCATCCAGCGTCTTCCAGTCGGCGAGTGCCTGGCAGGGATGGTTGACCGCGGACTCGAGATTGAGCAGCGGCTTGTCGATCAGGCTCGCCATGGCGTTGAACCGGGTCTCCGCCAGATCGCTCGCCAGGTCCTGGCCTTCGGCGAAGGCGCGGATGCCGAGCGCGTCGCAATAAGCGGCCAGCGCCGGGATGCCCTCGCGCACGTGCTCGGCGGCCGCGCCATCCATGACCACCCCCGGGCGGGTCTCGAGTTGCCAGCTGCCCTGGCCCGGGTGGATGACGAACGAGTGGCCGCCGAGGCGCGCCATGGCGGCCTGGAAGGACGCCAGCGTGCGCAGCGAGGGATTGAAGAACACCAGGCCCAGGATCCTGCCGGCCAGCGCGTGCGGCTCGGGCTGCTTCTCCAGGCGCCGCGCGAGCTCCAGGAGCGAGAGCACCTC
>CATPBQ010000343.1 GCA_955652795.1 uncultured Steroidobacteraceae bacterium
CTTCGGCGTCGTGGTCTTGCGTGTCTGTCATGTTCTATACGCCCGCCTTGAGCGATGCCTCCATGAACTGGTCGAGATCACCGTCCAGCACCGCAGCCGTGTTGCCCACTTCCACCCCGGTACGCAGGTCCTTGATGCGCGACTGGTCGAGCACGTACGAGCGGATCTGGTTGCCCCAGCTCACATCCGACTTGGAATCCTCGAGCACCCTGGCGGCGGCGTTGCGCTTGTTGACCTCCAGCTCATAGAGCTTCGCCTTGAGCATCTTCATGGCGGTGGAGCGGTTCTTGTGCTGGCTGCGCTCGTTCTGGCAGGCGGCCACGATGCCGCTGGGCATATGGGTAATGCGCACCGCCGACTCGGTCTTGTTGACGTGCTGTCCGCCGGCTCCGGAGGAGCGGTAGACGTCCACCCTCAGGTCCGCGGGATTGATCTCGATTTCGATGTCGTCATCGATCTCGGGTGAGACGAACACGGAGGCGAACGAGGTGTGGCGGCGGTTGCCGGAATCGAAGGGCGACTTGCGCACCAGGCGATGCACGCCGGTCTCGGTGCGCAGCCAACCATAGGCGTATTCGCCCCGCACTTCCACGCTGGCGCTCTTGATGCCGGCCACTTCCCCGGGACTCGAATCGATCACCTCGCAGGTGAAGCCGCGGGCGGCGCCCCAGCGCAGGTACATACGCAGCAGCATCTGCGCCCAGTCCTGCGCCTCGGTGCCGCCGGCACCCGCCTGGATGTCGAGAAACGCGTTGTGCGAGTCCATCTCGCCGCGGAACATGCGTTTCAGCTCCAGGTGCCGCACCTGGGCCTCGAGGCGCTGCGCGTCGCGCTCGATGTCGCGCGCGGCGCTCTCCTCGCCCTCGGCCTCGGCCAGTTCGAGGAGCTCGGCAGCCTCGCCGATGCCCTTGGTGGCGCGGTCGATCTCGCCGACGTCGCTCGTCAGGCGAGCGCGTTCACGCCCGAGCTCCTGCGCGCGCGCGGGGTTCGACCAAACGGCGGGATCCTCCAGCTCGCGCGCAACTTCCTCGAGCCGCTCCTGCTTGCGGTCGTACTCAAAGAAACCCCCGTAACGAGGTAACACGTTCACCCAGATCCTTGAGTTGGCGTTTGAGCTGATTGACTTCCATAGAGACTTCCATAGATGTCCCGCATGCTAACACCGCGGGGCGGATCTTAGGTAGCGGACAGCACGTGATCGACGAGCAGCTGCAGGCGCCGCTCGCCCTGGTACTCATTCACTTCCAGCCGATATACGAGCTGGGCCAGGCCCGAGGGCGGCACGAACTCCGCACCCTCCTCGAGGTGGTTGAAGGCAATCGCATCGAAGGCGCGTCCGCTGCGCGGCACCTCCACCCACATCTTCACGTGCCGCTCGGCAATGACGCGCGCGCTGCGGATGCTGAACAGGCCATCGAAACACGGTTCGGGGAATGCCTGGCCCCACGGGCCGCCGGAGCGCAGGGCCTGGGCGGTATCGAGCGCGATCTCCGCGGGCGCGAGCTCGCCGTCGGTTTCGATCGTGTCGGCGGCGGGAGCCCCCGCCGTCCAGCGGGCAACTTCCTCGTCGAACGCGCGTGCAAAACGATCGAGCTTCGCACGCTCGAGCGTCAGTCCCGCAGCCATGGCGTGACCGCCGAAGCGCTCGATGAGATCGGGGTGACGCGTCGCGATCGAGTCGAGCACGTCGCGGATGTGAATCCCCGCCACTGAGCGGGCCGAGCCGCGCAAGCTCGTCTCATCGGCGATCGCGAAGGCGATCACCGGACGCCGCACGCGATCCTTCACCCGGCTCGCGACCAACCCGACCACGCCCTGGTGCCAGCTCTCATCGAACAGGCACACGCCGCTGCGCTGCAGCGCGCCGGGGCCGGGATCGGCCAGGCAGCGCACCGCAGCGAGTGCCACCTGCTGCATGCGCGCTTCGATCGAGCGCCGCTCCTGGTTGAGCTCATCGAGACGCGCCGCCAGACGCTCGGCGGTGGCGAGGTCATCGGCGAGCAGGCACTGGATGCCGATGGTCATGTCGTCGATACGGCCGGCGGCGTTCAGGCGTGGCGCCACACCAAAGGCGAGATCGGCGGCGGTGAGATCGTGCGCCGGACGGCCGGCAATGCTCAGCAGCGCACGGATGCCGGCCACGCAGCGTCCGGCGCGAATGCGCTTCAGCCCCTGCGCGACCAGCACGCGGTTATTGGCATCCAGCGGCACCACGTCAGCGACCGTGCCGAGCGCCACCAGGTCCAGCAGCTCCGCCGCGCCGGGGGTCGCGGGGCCCGCAAGCCCGGCCTCCTCGAGCCGGCGTCTGACCGCCGCCATGACGTAGAACGCGACCCCGACCCCGGCCAGCGAGCGGCTGCCGAAGCGGCTGCCCCCGAGGTTGGGGTTGACGATCACGTTGGCGTCGGGCAGCAGCGCGCCCGGCAGATGATGATCGGTGATCAGCACCTCGATCCCGAGCGCCCGCGCGGCGGCGACACCGGCGTTGCTCGAGATGCCGTTGTCGACCGTGACGATGAGCGTCGGCGCGCGCGCCGCGGCCAGCGACACGATCCCGGGGGTGAGCCCATAGCCGAACTGAAATCGGTTCGGCACCAGAAAGTCCACCGCCGCGAACCCGAAGCTCCTCAGGGCGCGCACCATGAGTGCGCTGCTGGTCGCGCCGTCGGCATCGAAATCCCCGATGATCAGCACACGCCCGGCCGTGCGGTGCTGCAGCAGCAGCTCCACCGCCGCCGGGATACCTTCGAGCGTGCCGACCGGCAGCAGCCGCCCGAGCGAGGTGTCCAGATCCGCCGCCGACCGTACCCCACGCGCCGCGTACACGCGATCGAGCACCGGATGCAGATCCCCGCCCAGCGGCGCGCCTTGGGGGGCAAGCGCGCGGCGCACGACCCGCAGCCTCACGCGAAGCTCCGCAAGCCCGCGCGCGGGCGCCGCCAGAGCCGCAGATGGCTGCGGCGGCGCAGCGTGACACGCGTGTCGTTGGCGATCAGCGTCACACTCGAGACCTCGCCGCGGCGCAGCGCCTTGAGCGCCGGCGACACGAAGCGCGCATCGAGGTGCGCCAGCGACTGGGCGAGCGTGCCGTGCCTGTCGGTCTGCAGCTCCTGTCCCATCTGCAGGACCAACACCACCCCGCAGGTGTGCTCATCTGCAAGGACATCTTCCAGCCGCCCCGGAAGAGCGCGGCACTCGTCTGCCTGAAGGCGCCACAGACCGCTCAAATAAGGGTCCGCGCCAAAGGCGCGCAGCGTTGCACGAGCCTCGCGGCGCTCGGGCTGCACCGCCCGCCCCTCGGCACCCCACGGCCACAGCGTCGTGACCGGAGGCTCCCCGCGGCGCACACGCGCCTCGTTCAGCCCCTGGCCGTGCAGCCACATCTCGATCTCAGCCACAAGGCGGCGCAGTGGCGCGGCGGCCGCTCCCCGAGGCAAGGCCTCTGCGACGTCGTTTCCCGCGCAGCGGGCGGGCTCGATGGTGGCGACGGGAGCAATGCCGGCAGTCCTGAGGATAAAATCACCGGACGACAAGGGCGTGAGTGTGAAGCCCGAGACGGCAAAGGTGTCCTGAAAGGCGGCGGCGAGCGCGGCGAGCTCCGCGCGCGGCAGGCGCAGGACGCCGCGATGATCCAGATACAGGCGCGCGGCGCCCGCGGTCAGCTGCAGCGGGGTCGCGATCCACAGCGTGCCGGTCGCGCCCGCGGGCGCTTCGCCAGGCGGTGCGCCCGGCGGCCCGTCGGCGGCGGCTGCGGCGATGCACGCGGGGGCTGCGCCGGCCAGATCCTCGCGGCCGAGCGCGTGCGCGAGCCACTCGCGCCAACCGTGCTGCAGCGCCGCGCGCTCACCGAAACGGCCCGCGCATTCGATGCCCGGAACGGCCCCGCCTGTGCCATTCGCCCCGTGGGGCAGGTACAGGTCGGCGATCACCATGACGATCTCGCGCACCGGCGGTATCGTAGCGCCGAATGAAGTTCACGCTCGAGCCGGGCACGCGCGCCAACCTGATCCGAGGCTACTCGGCTACCGAAATCCGCATCGGCGAACACAGCGTGCAGCGCAGCTGCATCGTCACGGCGGACCGCCTGATCACCGATTGGGAGCCCGAGAGCTTCGCCGACCTGGCGCCCGCTCACCTCGAGGCGATTCTCGCGCTCACACCGGAGGTGGTGCTGCTCGGCACCGGCGCGACGCAGCGCTTTGCGCCCCCTGCGGTGCGCGCGGCGCTGGTGCAGCGCGGCGTGGGGCTCGAGGCCATGCAGCTGGGTGCGGCATGCCGCACATTCAACGTTCTGGTTCAGGAGGAGCGGCGGGTCGCCGCGGCGCTGTTTCTGCGCTAGCGCTCTGAGGCGCGAGGATGACCGGCAGAAGACACAGGGGGAGGTCAACCAACCAAACAATCATTCGAAGCTGACAGACTCGAACAATTGCACTGTTCTTCTTATTTCGGACGTTGTTGCTTTTGTTGCGACTCCCTCCTCCCTGTGTCTTCTGCCGGTTACCCTCCGCCTTGGCTGTCGTCGTTAGGAGACAGGGA
>CATPBQ010000344.1 GCA_955652795.1 uncultured Steroidobacteraceae bacterium
AGGTGCTGCGCGCCAGGGAGCGCGACGTCGCAGGCGTCGTCAAGACCGGCCGCACGCACCTGATGGACGCCGTGCCGGTGACGCTGGCACAGGAGTTGTCGGGCTGGCGCACCCAGATCGAGAGCGGCGTGGCACGGCTGAAGTCCGTGGAGCCGCGCCTGCTGGCGCTGGCGCAGGGCGGCACCGCGGTCGGCACCGGCATCAACGCGCATCCGGAGTTTGGCAGGCGATTCTGCGAGCAACTCGCCGCGCTTACCGGCGTAGAGTTCGCGCCGGCGCGCAACTACTTCGAGGCGCTGTCGACGCAGGACACGGCGGTGGAGCTGTCCGGACAGTTGAAGGTGATCGCCGTGAGCCTCATGAAGATCGCCAACGACCTGCGCTGGATGAACAGTGGGCCGCTCGCGGGGCTCGGCGAGATTGCACTGCCGGCCCTGCAACCGGGCAGCAGCATCATGCCCGGCAAGGTGAATCCGGTAATCCCGGAGGCCACCACCATGGTGGCCGCGCAGGTGATCGGAAACGATGCCACCATCACCGTCGCGGGGCAGTCGGGTAACTTCCAGCTGAACGTCATGCTGCCGGTGATCGCGCACAATCTCCTGCAGAGCATCCAGCTGCTGGCAAATGCGGCGCGGGTGCTGGCCGACAGCGCCATCGCGGGTTTCAAGGTGAACGAGGCGCGGCTCGCCGAGGCGCTCGAGCGCAATCCCATTCTGGTGACCGCGCTGAATCCCGTGATCGGCTACGAAAAGGGCGCAGCCATTGCCAAGAAGGCGTACGCGGAAGGGCGGCCGATCCGTGAGGTCGCAGCTGAGCTGACCGATTTGCCGCGTGAGCAATTGGCGCGGCTCCTGGATCCGGCAGAGCTCACCAGCGGCGGGATCAAGGGCGGCACCAGCGGCGGGGGTTGAGTTGGCAGGCGCGGCAGCGAACCGCGACTGGGCGCAGATCATCCGCGCGCGACTCGCCGGCTCCACGCCCCGACACGAGGTGTCGGAATGGCTGGTACCCGGCCTGTTTGAGCCCATTGATCAGTCGCAGCGGCGCCTCTTCCCGCAGGACCCCGTGCCGGCCGCCGTACTCATGCCGCTGGTCGAGCGGCCCGAGCTCACGGTGCTGTTCACGCAACGTGCGACTCAGTTGCGCAATCATGCCGGCCAGATCAGTTTTCCGGGCGGGCGCATCGAGAGCGCGGACGGCAGCCCGGTGGCGGCGGCACTGCGCGAAGCGCGTGAGGAGATCGGTCTCGCCGAGCGCTTCGTATCGGTAATCGGCTACCTGCCCGACCACCTCGTGAACACCGGCTTTCGCGTCACGCCGGTGGTGGCCTTCGTGCAGCCGGGTTTCGAGCTGCTGCCCGACGCCCAGGAGGTTGAGGACACCTTCGAGGTGCCGCTCGGTTACCTGTTCGATCCCGCCAATCATCACCGGCACCGCCGCCGCACCCCTGTCAGCGCCGAGGAGGTGGAGTTTTGCGACATCCCCTTCGGCGACCGCAATATCTGGGGAGCCACCGCCGGGATGCTCCTCACCCTCTATCGGCTGTGTGCCGGACCGCGCGCCGATGAGTGATGCCGAACGCGCCCTGAGCGCGCTGCTTGCGCTGATGGCGCGCCTGCGCGATCCGCAGCGGGGCTGTCCCTGGGATCGCGAACAGACCTTCAGCAGCATCGCCCCTTACACCATCGAGGAAGCCTACGAAGTCGCCGACGCCATCGAGCGTGGAGAGCACCAACAGCTGCGCGATGAACTCGGTGATCTGCTGTTTCAGGTGGTGTTTCACGCGCGCATGGCCGAGGAGCGCGGTTGGTTCGACTTCGCCGCGGTCGCCACCGCGATTCACGACAAGCTCGTGCGTCGCCATCCGCACGTGTTCGCGGGCGCCTCGCCCGCGCCCGAGGAACTGGTGCGCGTGTGGGAGGAACACAAGGCGCAGGAGCGCGCCGAGTCCGCCCTCGGCGGGCCGGCGGCGGAGGGCACCGTGTTGGCCGGCGTCCCCAGGGCGCTGCCGGCGCTGGTGCGCGCGGCGAAGCTCGGCCGCCGGGCGGCGCGCGTGGGCTTTGACTGGCCGGATGCGCAACCGGTGCGGGCCAAGGTGCTGGAGGAACTGCACGAGATGGACGCCGCGCTCGCCGCCGCAAGCGGTGCCGGCGAGGCGGGCAGCGATGCCGGCGGGGTCGCCGAGGAGCTCGGGGATCTGCTGTTTTCCATCGTGAACTGGAGCCGGCACCTGAAGCTCGACGCGGAAGGGGCGCTGCGGGCGGCGAATGCCAAGTTCGAGCGGCGCTTTGCCCGCATGGAGTCACTCGCCCGCGCACGCGGCCTCGATCTCAAAGGCCTGTCAGCGGCCGAGTGGGATGCCTTGTGGGGCGAAGCAAAACTGAACTGCACCTGAACATAACAGGCGGTTGCTGAAAGTCGCAGCTCAACACACGAATGCGCTACGCTTGCTCGCACGCATGAACGCGTGGCGCGCTGCTGTCCTCTTCTTATGGCTGCCCGTGGTTGGCGCGAGCGCCGCCGCGCCCGCCGCGGCCAGGGAACCGGTCGGCCGCACGGTGGTAGCGAGCGCGGTGGTTTCGATGGACCAGGCCGTCAAGATGGTTGAACAGCGCTTTCACGCGCGCGTGGTGAAAGCCGAGGCGCAGAAGGACAACGGCCGCACCGTCTACGTGTTGAGGCTCCTCAACGACTCGGGCAAGGTCTGGACGGTGCGTGTGGATGCGGCGGACGGGTCGGTGCAGTAGGCGCGCAGGCAAAAGGGGGCGGCATGCGCGTACTGGTGGTCGAAGACGAAGCGGCATTGCGCGACTCGCTGAAGGAGCGGCTCGGCGAGGCAGGTTTTTCGGTGGACGTGGCGCGCGACGGCAACGAGGGGCTGTTCGCCGGGCTGGAATATCCCCTGGACGTCGCCATCGTCGACCTCGGGCTGCCGAACCTTCCCGGCCTGGAAGTGATCCGCCGGCTGCGGGCGGCACGCAAGACGTACCCAATCCTGATCCTCACGGCGCGCGACAACTGGCAGGACAAGGTCGAGGGGCTGCAGGCGGGCGCGGATGACTACGTCGCCAAGCCCTTTCACTTCGAGGAGGTGCTCGCGCGGGTGCAGGCGCTGCTGCGCCGGGCGGGCGGCTGGGCGAGCCCGCAGCTCAATTGCGGAGCGGTCGTGCTGGACACGCGCGCACAAACCGTGGAAGTGAGCGGTGCACCCGTGGAGCTCACCACATTCGAGTACCGCATCCTCGAGCATCTGATGCTGCGCGCCGGGGATGTGATCTCCAAGACGGAATTGACCGAGCGCCTGTACGATCAGGACTTCGAGCGCGACAGCAACGTCATCGAAGTCCTGGTCGGGCGCCTGCGCCGCAAGCTCGACCCACAGGACGAGTTGCGTCCCATCGAGACGCTGCGCGGTCGGGGTTATCGGTTCGCGCTGCCGCGCGACACTGCCTCATAGGCGGCCCGGCGCCGCGCGGCAGAGCCCAAGTGCACTCGCTCAGTCGGCGGCTGCTGGTTTCGGTCTCCGTGCCGCTGGCGTTGTTCTTCGGCGTGATGATGCTGGTGCTGGACACCGGCTTTCGGGCGCTCTCGGAACGCTCGCTGCGCGAGCTGCTCGACTCGCAGATGGTATCGCTGATTGCGGCCGCCGACCCACAGCCGGACGGCAGTTATGCCCCGACCCCGCAGGAGCTCGATCCACGGCTGGCGACCCCGCGCTCGGGACTGTACGCGGAGATCCGCTCGCAACATCACCTGTGGCGCTCGCCTTCGACGGCGGGCCTGTCCAGCGATTTCGGAGCGCTGCTCGTGCCCGGCGAGCGCAACCTCGTGTACGCGGCCTTCGGTCATGACCGCGTGGCGATCGAGAGCCGCGCGATCCAGTTCGCGGACGACCCCAAGGGCACGCGCGCGCTCACCTTCAGCGTTGCAGTCAGCCTCAGCCCCTATGAGGAGCAGCAGTGGCGCTTCCGGCGGGAGCTGATCGGCTCGTTCGCCGGACTCATGCTGGTGCTGCTCGCGACCCTTGCGGCGCTGCTGCGCTGGGTCCTCGGACCGGTACGGCGGATGGAGCGGGAGATTCACGAAGTGGAGGAGGGGCGCTGTGAGACGCTCGGCTCAGGCTACCCGCGCGAGTTGTCCGGGGTGGCGACCAACCTCAACGCGCTGCTGCTCGGGGAGCGCAAGCGCGTCGCCCGCTACCGCGACACGCTCGGCAATCTGGCGCACAGTCTGAAGACGCCGCTCGCCGTCATGCGTTCGAGTCTGTCCGCGGGAGCTGAGTCAGGCGCCGTGGGTGCGGAGATCGACCGCATGACCGGCATCATCGAGCACCAGTTGAAGCGTGCCGCCGCTTCCGGCGGCGCACTGCTCGGGCAGGCGCCGGTGGAGGTGGCGCAAGTGGCGGCCGAGCTGCGCGGCACGCTGCTGAAGGTGTACGCGCGCAAGGACCTGTCGCTCGAGCTCGCGATCGCGCCCGCAACGCTGTTCATCGGTGATCGCGGCGACCTGACGGAGCTGATGGGAAACCTGCTCGACAACGCCTGCAAGTGGTGCCGCAGCCGGGTGCGCCTCACGGCGAGCAGTGACGAGAGCGCAGGTCCGCGCGAGCGACTGACCCTGGTCGTAGAGGACGACGGAGCGGGTATTTCCGCGGACGACCGCGCGCGCGTGCTCGAGCGCGGCGTGCGTGCGGACCAGAACGTGCCGGGCCATGGGTTGGGCCTCGCCATGGTGCACGATACGGTGGACCTGTACGGCGGGCAGCTCTCGATCGACTCATCCCCGCTCGGTGGCGCGCGCTTCTCGTTGCGGCTGCCGGGACGCTGACGGCGCGCCGCTAGGGGGCGACCTTGAACTCGATCCCCTGCGCGAGCGGCAGCTCGCGGCTCCAGTTCACGGTGTTGGTCTGGCGGCGCATGTACGCCTTCCAGGCATCGGAGCCGGACTCGCGGCCGCCGCCGGTATCCTTCTCGCCACCGAACGCCCCGCCGATTTCGGCGCCCGAGGTGCCGAGATTGATGTTGGCGATACCGCAGTCGCTGCCGGCGGCTGACAGGAAGGCTTCCGCGTTCTGCAGTCGATCGGTGAACAGCGCCGAGGACAGGCCGTGGGCGGAGGCGTTCTGCGCGGCGATCGCCTCGCCGAGCGACCCGACCGGAATCAGGTACAGAATGGGTGCGAAGGTTTCGGTCTGCACGATCGGCCAGTCGTTGCGGGCGCGAATGATCGCAGGCTCTACGAAGTTGCCCGCGCGCTTGAGCGTGTTGCCACCAAAGAGCACCTCGCCGCCGGCGTCGCGTGCGCTCACGATGGCGGCCTGGTAGCGCTCGACGGCGTGCGCATCGATCAGAGGGCCCATGAGCGTCTCGCCCTCCAGCGGATCCCCGATGCGCACCTGCCGGTAAGCATGGATCAGGCGCCGTTCCAGATCCGCCGCGATCGCCTGGTGAGCGAACACGCGCCGCGTG
>CATPBQ010000345.1 GCA_955652795.1 uncultured Steroidobacteraceae bacterium
CGAGTGGCTCGACAATCACCTGCGCTCGAGCCGCGCCGAGGCGCAGCGGCTGTGCTTCCAGATCACCGAGGAGAGCGCGGCGAGCTACGTGACGCAGGTCAAGGCGCTCGCCACCGTGCTGCGCGCGCGGCGCTTCCGCTTTGCGCTCGAGGGTTTCGGCTCCGGACACGACAGCCTCGCCACGCTCGAAGCACTGCCGCTCGATTTCGTGAAAATCGACGGCACCATCGTCCAGGGACTGGCCGCGGATCCGCAGCTGCAGGTGCGCGTGCGCACGCTGGTCGAAGCCGCACGCCGGCGCGGCATCCAGACCATCGGTGAGCGGGTCGAGGACGCCAACACCATGGCCGTGCTGTGGCAGGTGGGCGTGCAATACGTCCAGGGCTACCTGATCAAGGAGCCCGAGCAAGTGGTGCTCGCCGGGCGCTGAGCACGCTGACTCAGGCGCGCACGCTCAGAAGCTCACGCCCAGGCCCAGGTCGAAACGCCTGAAACCCTGGTTGAGCTGGAACCACTGGTAGTCGCCCTTGAGCACCAGGTGCGCGCCGACGTAGAGGTTCGCTCCGGCCGTCCAGACCCGATCCTCGCTCCGGGGCCAGAATCCCAGGTCCCCGGAGGTGCCCGACAGCGGCACCAGCCCCGCAGGGATCAGCGGCCCGCGGGTCCCGGCGTAACTGGCTCCCAGGTTGTAGCGCTCCCAGCGAACGAACGGCGTCGCCCGATAGTCGCCCTGCTCCCACAGCCGGTAGGCGCCCTGCAGGAAGTATCCATAAAACGATGACGGCAGCGGGTTCGCAGAGTTCGGATGGGCCGCGTTCAGGGGGCCGGCGTTGCTGATCGAGCCGTGTGCGTAGAGCGCGGACAGGTCGAACTTCGCGGGCGTCCAGCGCATGTGCGCCTCCCACAACATCACCCGCGGATCGCCCGGCGCGGGCGACTCGCCGCTGCTGATCGCGCCCCCGAGGAGTAAGGCGGGGATGCCGTAGTAGCTGAGCGCGGCGTATTGCGACAGGTGGTGGGCGTTTGCCAGCGCCAGCTCCTGGTGCGTCGCTTGCAGCGGTGCCGCGCCGCCGTTCGCAAGCCCGAGCGCGCTCGTATAGGGCGGGAATGCCGGGGCGAAGTTCCACTTCGACAGATCAAAGCCGGTGGTCAGCCCGAGGTTCCAGCCAAATCCCGCGCGGGTGTCGCCGTGGAGGTTGAAGCCTCCTTCGCGCCAGGTGCTGGGGATGATCAGGGTTTCCACGAAGTTGCGCTGCACGCCGTAGAAGCGCGTGGGCTCGTGATGCTCGTTGAGCAACCCGAAGGGCATCAGGAACAGACCGCCGCGGGCACTCACCGCCTCGCTCAGGCGGCGGTCGATGTAGAGCTGCTCGACCGCGAACTCCCCCACGTCGCTCGCCGAGGCCACCGCGTGCTCGACTTCGTATTCGGAGTTGAATTCCGTGCGCTCATCAAAGGCGTACCCGAGGCCGAACACCGCGCGCGCCAGATCGGCCCGTGCCTTGTTTCCATCGCGCGTGGGATCGGTGTAGTACATCTCGCCGTAGCCCCACAATCTCAGGCCTGCCGCCAGCGCCGAATCGGAGACCCTCGAGGGCGTCGACGGTGTTGGCAGAGCGGAAGAGTCTGCCGCCGCGGGCAGCACCGGCGACCCCGCTGTGGCCGCGGCGCTGAGCTGCGCGAGCTGGCGCTCGATCTGCTGCTGGTGCTCGCGCAACGAGCGATTCTCTTCTGCCAGCTGCTGCAACTGCGCCTGAACCTGCGCCAGGTGCTGGCGCAACTCGATGAACCTTGCATCCTCTGCACCGGCGGCCACACCGCTGCACGGCGCCAAGCCGCAAGCCAAGCTCGCGAGAACCCACCCACGAGCTCTTCGGGTAAGGATGTTCGCCATGACTCTCCCACTCCCATGGCCTTCGCCGCGGCCAGAGCAGATCAAATGCTAATGCGAATCATTCCTATTAGCAATCAGGTTGCGGCGCCTCTGAATACCGGGTCCGGGGAGTCGACGGGCGCCTGCGCTCTTTCGGCGGCTCAGCCGCTGGACGGCGGCAGCAGCGTTTCCAGCCGGTCGATGTTGCGCGGCCAGCCGCGCCGCAGCACCGCGCCGCGCTGTGCACGCTCACCGACATAGTCCTGCAGGTCACGCCACTCGAGCACCTTCTGCTGCTCGCCGGACCACAGGACCAGACTCGCCTTGGGCGGCACGACCGCCACCGCGGTCATCAGTTCCGCGCGCGCCGCTGCCTTCCTGGAAGGGATGTCGTAGAGCTTGTTGCCCTTGCCGCGCGGCATCTCGGGAACCTCGCTCGCCGCGAAAGCGAGCAGCTTGCCCTCGCTGCTGACCACGGCCACGAGGGAATCCGCGGACGGCACCGGCGCCGGCACCAGCACGTGCGCGTTCTCGGGCACATTGAGCACGGTCTTGCCGGCGCGCCGATCGGTGATCAGGTCCCTGAGGCGTGCGGTGAAACCGTAGCCCGCGTCGCTGGCGAGCAGCCACAAGTCTTCGGGTTCCCCGATCATCACGCCGGCGAACTTCGCGCCGTCCGGAGGATCGAGGCGGCCGGAGAGCGGCTCGCCCTGCCCGCGCGCGGAAGGCAGCGAGTGCGCCGGCAGCGAGTAGGTGCGCCCGGTGCTGTCGATGAACACCGCCGGCTGCAGACTGCGCCCGCGCGCCAGCGACTGAAACGCATCCCCGCTCTTGTAGGACAGGGCGCGCGGCTCGATGTCGTGACCCTTCGCCGAGCGCACCCAGCCACCCGTGGACAGCACCACGGTCACCGGCTCGTTGGGGATCAGCGTCGTCTCATCGATCGCCTGGGCCGCCTCGCGCTCGATGATCTTGGTGCGCCGCTCGTCGCCGTACTTGTCGGCATCGGCGCGGATCTCGGTGGCGATGAGCTTCTTCAATCTCGCCTTGCTCTTGAGCAGCGCCTCGAGCTCATCATGCTCCGCGGACAGGCTCTTCTGCTCCTCGCGGATTTTCATTTCCTCGAGCTTGGCGAGATGCCGCAGGCGCGTGTTCAGGATCTCTTCCGCCTGCTGGTCGGAGAGCTTGAAGCGCTTCATCAGCACCGGCTTCGGCTCCTCCTCGCGGCGGATGATGCGGATCACCTCATCGAGGTTCAGGAATGCGATCAGCACGCCGTCGAGAATGTGCAGCCGGCGCGTCACTTTCTCCAGGCGATGCTGCAGGCGCCGGGTGACGGTCTTGGTGCGGAACTCAAGCCACTCGCCCAGCACCTCCTTCAGGCTCATCACGCGCGGGCGTCCGTCGAGCGCGATGATGTTGAGATTGACGCGGTAGTTGCGCTCCAGGTCCGTGGTCGCGAACAGGTGGTTCATGAGCTCCACGAGGTCGATGCGGTTGGAGCGCGGCACGATGACCAGGCGCGTCGGATTCTCGTGGTCCGACTCGTCGTTGTAGCTCTCGATCATCGGCAGCTTCTTGGCGCGCCACTGCTCGTCGATCTGCTGCAGGACGCGACTCGGGGAGACCTGGTAGGGGAACGCCGTGATGACGACGTTGCCGTCCTCGATCTCCCAGGTCGCGCGCGCCTTGAAGGTGCCGACACCTTTCTCGTAGAACTCCTTGAGATCCGCGCGCGGGGAGATGATCTCAGCGCCCGTGGGCAGGTCCGGGCCCCTGACGTGCTTCATGAGCGCGGCGGTCGTGGCTTCCGGATCCTCCAGCAGATGGACTGCGGCGGCTGCCACCTCGCGCAGGTTATGCGGCGGAATGTCAGTCGCCATGCCGACCGCGATGCCCGAGGTGCCGTTCAACAGCAGGTTCGGCAGCCGCGCCGGGAGGATCACCGGTTCTTCCAGCGTACCGTCGAAATTCGCCGTCCAGTCGACCGTGCCGTCGGACAGCTCCCCGAGCAGCACCTCGGCGTACCTGGTGAGCTTCGCCTCCGTATAGCGCATGGCGGCGAAGGACATGGGGTCATCCTGCGATCCCCAGTTGCCCTGGCCGGCGA
>CATPBQ010000346.1 GCA_955652795.1 uncultured Steroidobacteraceae bacterium
GCCGCTGCGAATCTACGAGCAGTGGTACTCGGAGTACTTCCGCGCATTCTGCGACGTGGCGCTGGCCCAGAGCGAGGAAGAGAAGCAGGCGACCGCTGCGATGGACGCGCTGAAACCCCTGCTCAAGTACCAGTTGGCCGAGGCGCGCCAGGCGATACTCGCGATGCCGCAGATGCCGGCGGAGGACTGGCGTGAAGTGCAGATTCGCAAGCCCACGGGGGACACGATGAGGTTGCGCGCGATATTCGGCAGCCGCGAGTCGCACTAACTCATCTCGGCTGCGCCGTACCCCGGGGACAGCGGCGCCTTAGCTGCTCCGCGCCGGCGCAGCCTG
This sequence comes from uncultured Steroidobacteraceae bacterium, assembly GCA_955652795.1. Classification (GTDB taxonomy): domain Bacteria; phylum Pseudomonadota; class Gammaproteobacteria; order Steroidobacterales; family Steroidobacteraceae; genus 13-2-20CM-66-19. The sequence goes on from CATPBQ010000346.1 coordinate 335, forward strand.
CCAGCCTGCTGATTCGGTGGCATTCCCCGGGGATATCACATGATTGTTCGCATCTGGCACGGAAGGACTCCGCGCAATCGCGCCGATGAATACGCGGCGTTCCTCGAGCGGCGTGCGATCCCTGACTACCGGGCCATCGCCGGTAACCTCGACGTGGCGATCCTGCGCCGCGACGAGCGGGAAGTGACTCACTTCCTCACCGTCACTCGCTGGATTTCGGAACAAGCGATCCGCGCCTTCGCCGGAACCGAGGTCCTCAAGGCCAAGTACTATCCCGAGGACGAGGGCTTCCTCATGGAATTCGAGCCCGAGGTTCAGCACTTCACCGTGGTGGCAGGCAGTCCCTGAGCCGCGAGCCGGCGTGGGGCCCTGGCGGTGCGCCACGCAATGCTTCAGTCAGTGCCAGGGCCGCTTCGCGCAGCCCCAGCGCCAGTCGCTGCGCGGAGCAGGCGGATTGGCCTGCCAGCCAGGCGGCGACCGGTGCGAACAGCGCCTCCGCCAGCTGAATCGCCGCGAGACGCGTAGGCAAGAGAAGCGCTGCTCGTCTCGCCGGCGCCTGGGCGCGCAGACGCTGTTCGATGAGCCGCACCAGCACGGCGACCGTCCGCCGTCGCATCGGCCCGGCGAAAATACCCGGTGCCACCGCGCGGTTTGACCAGAAGTGCTCGAGCAGAGCGGTCAGCGCCGCGGTGTTGTCGCGCGGGTGCAGCGCGTCGGCGAGTACTGCGAACGGACCGCCGAGGCTTGCGGCAAGAAGCGCATCCTTGCCGGAAAAGTGCTCGTACAGCGTCGAGCGGCCGACGCCTGCGCGCACCACGATGTCGCGTACGGTGATGTCCTCGTAGGGATCCTCAAGGACCAGCGCAAAGAAGGCGTCGAGCAGCGCCTGACGGGTCCTCTGCACACGCCGGTCGCGCGGGGATCGGATGGCCTGTCTCACTGACTCAAAGCGATGCGACGAGCGGTTGCGTTAGCGGACGTTGCGGGGCAGGTGTCCGGCTACGGTGCGGATCATGGCGGTATCGTAAGCGAGAGTGCCACAGGAGAGCATCGTGCCCGAGAACGTCCCAGGGGAGGCCCGCAGTCGCGCCGCCGCGCGGGCGGCGGGCGCACTGCTCATTGGCGGATCGATCCTCGAGATCGGCGCGATGGCTCACCATCCTTCGGTGCACGCGCACGATGTGGCCGCAGTCCTCGCGCAGCTGCAGGCGCTGGCCGCGGTGTCGGCGTGGGTGCATGGCGTGCTCATCGCACTCATGCTGACCGTCTTTTTCGCGCTGACCGAGTTCGCCTGCCAGCGCGGTATCACGCGGCCCGCGATCAGGGCCGGACTCATCGCTTATGCAGCGGGAGTCGTGGCGATGATGGGCGCTGCCCTGGTGGATGGCTTTGTCACACCAAGGGTGGCGATGCTGGGTGCGGGCCTGCGCGCAGCTGATCTTTCGATCACGGCGCAACTGCTTGACCTGTGCGTGCTTTTCAACCAGGCGCTGGCGCGCCTCGGCGCCATCGCCCTGTCGGCGGCGATCATCGCGTGGTCGGTGGATCTCGTGCTGCGTGCGGGACTTGAGCGCGCGCTGGGTGTCGCGGGAATGGCGATCGGGCTCGGTGGCGTCGCTGCGCTGCTCGCGGGCATGCTGCAGCTCGACGTGCACGGGATGATGCTGGTGCTCGTGCTGCAGGGTGCCTGGATGATTGGCCTCGGTGTGCTGTTGCTGAAGGAGCCGCGGATCGCCTGACTCACCACCCGATGCCGTAATCCTCGCCGTGATTGCTCGATCCGCCCCAGAGTGTGCCATGGGCGCGATCGACGAAGATGGCGTTGATGGGGCCCGAGCTGCGCTCTTCGAACTCGAGCTGGTAGCCCATGTGCGTGAGCTCCTGCCGCACCCGCGGCGGGGTCGCGGTGTTGACCGTGAGCCTGCCGGGAAATGACTGGTGGTCGCTGAAGGAGTCGCGCATCTGGTAGCTGGTGATGTTGGCCGCCTCGGTCGCCTCCTGCACCGTCATGCCGAACTCGACGATGTTCAGGAAGAACTGCAGCAGGTTCTGGTCCTGCGTGTCGCCCCCCTGGACGGAAAAGACCAGAAACGGTTTGCCGTCCTTCAGCGCCAGCGAAGGGGTGAGCGTGGCGCGCGGCCGCTTGCCCGGCTGCAGCACGTTGAACGGATCCTCCCTGGGATCCAGTACGAAGCTCTGCATGCGCTGGCTCAAGCCGATGCCGGTGTGACCGGCAATCACCGCCGGTGTCCATCCGCCGCTCGGCGTGACGGACACGGCCCACCCCTTGTCATCCGCAGCCTCGACGCTGGTGGTCCCCAATCGGAAGGTGCGGTCGAACTCGGCCAGGGTGACCGGAGTCTGCGCCGGCATGCGGCTGTGCCAGTTCTCGAGAATCGACAGAAACGGATTCTTCCCGCCCTGGAACGGATACGGATCGCCGGGCCGGATGTCGGGATCATTGCGGTCCGGGCGCACGAGTTTCGCGCGCTCGCGCGCGTAGTCCTTGGACAGCAGTCCCTGGATGGGCGGGGCCGGTGAAAAGCTCGGGTCGCCGTAGTAGAAATCACGATCGTCATAGGCGAGGTTCATCGCCTGGTAGAGCGTGTGGATGTAGCGGGCGCTGTCATAGCCCATCGCCTTGAGGTCGAAGTTCTCGAGAATGTTGAGCGCCTGCAGCATCACCGGCCCCTGCACCCAGGTGGTGAGCTTGTAGACTTCGATCCCCTTGTAGCTCGTGCGCACCGGCTCCTCGATCTTCACCTTCCAGTTGGCGAGATCCTCGGCTGTGAACAGACCTCCGAGCTGGCGCACGGCACCCACCAGCTCGTGTGCGATGTCACCCCGGTAGAAGCGCTCATAGGCGGCGTAGATGGCGGCCTTGCGATCCTTGCCGGCGGCGAGTGCCCGGCGTTCGGCCTCCACCAGCTTGCGCAGCGTGACGGCGAGATCGGGCTGGCGGAAAATCTCCCCGGGCTCGGGCGCTTCGTGGGCCTTGCCCGGGTGCACCAGCAGCACGCGCTTTGAGTCGGGCCACTGCTTGATCTTGTCCTTGTAGTGCTCGATGGTGTTGACCAACTCCGCCTCCATCGGATAGCCGTCCGCCATCTCGATTGCGGGTGCGAGCACCTGTCCTAAGCTCAGGGTCCCGTATTCCGCGAGCATGGTCATCAGTCCCCCCGGCGTGCCGGGCGTCACCGCGGCGAGCGGACCGTACTCCGGCGGATACTTCATCCCGAGCTTGTGAAAGTACTCGGGCGTTGCACCGGTGGGCGCGACACCCAGACCGTTGATGCCGATCACTTTGCCGGTGTTCGGGTTGTAAATGAGCGCCTGGGTCTCGCCGCCCCAGGACAGCGTGTCCCACATCGTGGAGGTCGCAGCGATCATCGCGCACGCGGCATCCACCGCGTTCCCGCCCTGTTCGAAGACCCGGGCGCCCGCGGTGGCGGCGAGCGGCTTGCCGGTCACCGCCATCCAATGCTGACCGTGGAGCGCGGGCTTCTGAGTACGGGCCTGGGCCACGGGCACCACGGCGCCCAGGAACGCGGCGCTGCCCAGCAGCACGGCGGCGCTCACCCGCGCGCTGACCATGAGGTCCGAGCGTCTTCGGAGTCGCATGCGAGGTCCCTCATCGGTCGTGCCGGCGAAGGAGCATATGGCAGACTAAACGCGTGCGCCATGCGGTGGTGCGGCGGCGCGATACGTGAGGCACGTGTGACAACGCCGGTCACGGTGGCGGAGCTTTTCGTGTATCCGGTGAAGTCCGCGCGCGGTATTGCGCAGGCGCGCGCGCGCGTGGCCAAGACGGGGTTCGAGTGGGACCGCCAGTGGATGCTGGTCGATGCCCGGGGCACGTTCCTGAGCCAGCGCACCCATCCGCAGCTCACGCGCATCATGCCCGAGATCACCGACGA
>CATPBQ010000347.1 GCA_955652795.1 uncultured Steroidobacteraceae bacterium
CCCGTTGTTCAATGGCGTGGTGAGGGCGAAGCTGTCGCCGGTGCTGAGAGTCACGGTGAACGCGAGCGCGGAGTCGGCGTAGTCGCCATAGGTAAAACCGATGGCCGTCGAGCCCGACAGCGTGCAGACCACCTCGGATGGATCTGTTCCTGGGTTAACCGCCTGGCCGGAGAAGAACGAGGCGCCGTAATTGGCGTAGCCGGCGGTGCTGTCTATGACGAAAGCGAAGCCGTCGCCGGCAGTGAAGGTAGCGTCGGCGACCGAGGCGTCGCCGAAACTGATCCCGCCGCTGGGGGCGATGCCTTCGAAGTTGTAGTTGCTGGGAGGCAGCACCGCCGCGTCAAAGGACAGGACATCGGTGTATTCGGTGGTGGACGCCGACACCAGCGGCGCATTGAACGCCACCACGACGATGCCCAGGGCGAGACGTGCGAGTTTCGATTCCATGAAAGGCTCTCATTTGAATAAAACCGGTCTATGCCGGCTAGATCCACTTGAATGCACGATTTGCGCCAATTAAAAAAATCCCGTTATTACATCGGCTTGTGCGAAGTGTTGAGGGCACGTAAGGGGAAACCCGTAAAGGATCCCGACGAGCACTGCGTCACATTCTGATCTGCCCGGGCAATGAAAGCCTTGACAACAACAGCCTAGGCAATTAATATCCGCGCCAATACCCGGCAAGGAGACCTCTGCGTCCCCCCAAGGGGAGATATTCAGGAGCAGGACCTTGGGCGACATTTACGACAGCACGAGCTACCAGCCGCGCAAGGGCGTGGGTTACCTGTTGAGCCGTGTGCGGGTGGAGATGCTGATGGCACTCGACCGGGAGCTCGAAGCCGACCGGCGTCTCGCGCCGCTGGGGCTGAGCGCAGCGCAGTTCATCATCATTGCGAATCTGGCGGGCGCGGAGGGGACCATGTCGGCGTCGGATCTGTGCAAGGGCATCTCGTATGACGCAGGCGCCATGACGCGCATGCTCGATCGCCTGGAGAGCAAGGGTCTGATCCGCCGCAACCGCAGCGCCCACGACCGCCGGCTGATGCATCTGGAGCTGACGGAGGAGGGCCGGGCGGCGTATCCGCGCATGCGCGAGATCTCGCTGGCGGTGGCCAACCGCTTCCTGCACGGCTTCACCAAGAGCGAAGCGCGGCAGCTGGAGGGCTTTCTCAGCCGCATGCTCGAGAACGCGCAGGCACTGCCGGCGCGCGCCAGCGCCTGAAGGGCGCCAATGGTTTTTTTTGCAGTGATGTTTGCCTAGGCATTATTAGCCATGGCAACGACGACGGACAGCCAAAGGATCATCATGAACGCGCAGAACGGCAGAGTACCTTCTAACACCACCCGGCGCTGGCGCTGGCTGGCCGGGGCACTGGGCGGCTTCCTGGCCGTCGCCGTGCTCTACGGCGCGTACTGGGCGCAGGTTCTGCGTTATCACCAGAGCACCGACGATGCGTACGTCGGCGGCAACGTGGTGCAGATCACCCCGCAGATCTCCGGCACGGTGATTGGACTCGGCGCCGATGACACCCAGTTCGTCAAGGCCGGCCAGGCGCTGGTGCGCCTCGATCAGGCGGATGCCAGGGTGGCGCTCGAGCAGGCGGAGGCGCAGCTCGCGCGCACGGTGCGCGACGTGCGCAACCTGTTCGCCACCAGCTCGCAGCTCGCGGCCGCCGTACAGCAGCGCGAGACCGACCTCAGCGCGGCGCAAAGCGATCTCGCGCGCCGCCAGCGCCTCGGAAGCTCCGGCGCGGTCTCGGGCGAGGAACTGCAGCACGCGATCGATGCGGTCAAGGCTGCGCAGGCGGGCGTGCTTGCCGCCCAGCAGCAGCTTGCCGCCAACCGCGCCCGCGTGGATGGCACGACGCTCACGGATCATCCGCAGGTGCGCGACGCCGCGGCGGCCGTGCGCAACGCTTACCTCACCCTGGCGCGAACCGAGTTGCCGGCGCCGGTAGCCGGTTTCGTGGCGCGGCGCAACGTGCAGCTCGGGCAGCGCGTCAGTCCCGGCACGGCGCTGATGGCGGTCGTGCCGCTCGATCAGGTGTGGGTCGACGCGAACTTCAAGGAGCCGCAGCTGCAGCGCATGCGGGTCGGTCAGCCGGTGAGACTCACCGCCGACCTCTACGGCACCCGCGTGCTCTTTCACGGCTCGGTCGCCGGCTTCGGCGCCGGGACCGGTGCGGCCTTCTCGCTCCTGCCGGCCCAGAATGCGACCGGCAACTGGATCAAGATCGTGCAGCGCGTGCCGGTGCGCATCGCACTCGATGCGCGCGAGGTGGCGGCGCACCCGCTGCAGATCGGGCTTTCCATGAAGGCCGACGTGGACGTGCGCCAAGGGGGCGACGGGGCGCGCCTGCCGCAACTCGCCAATACCTCGGCGGCCTGGTCGACGGACGTGTTTGGCTCGAGCGATGCGTTGGCGAACGCACGCGTGCAGGCCATCATTGCCGCCAACCAGTCCGCGCCCGTGCACGCGCTGGCCGCGCACGCCGCGCCCGATCACTCTCTGCTCGCCAGCACCCATCTCACGGGTGGCGCGCGACATCTGCACTGAGGGGCGCGGCAACTCGCGAACAGGGATCCGCAGGTATGTCCGCCGAGAATGCTGACAGACCGGTGTCCGGCGGCGCCCCAGGCGGGGCGCCGGCCGGGCTGCCGCCGCTGACCGGCTCGACGCTCGCGCTTGGCACCATAGCGCTGTCGCTCGCGACCTTCATGAACGTGCTGGACACGTCGATCGCCAACGTGTCGATCCCGGCGATCGCCGGCGACCTTGGCGTATCGCCCGATCAGGGTACCTGGGTGATCACCTCCTTCGGCGTCGCCAACGCCATCTCGCTCCCGCTGACAGGCTGGCTGACGCGCCGCTTCGGACAGGTGAAGCTGTTCACCGCCTCGGTGGTCCTGTTCGTCGTTGCTTCCTTCCTGTGCGCCCTCGCGCCGAGCCTGTCGCTCCTGGTCCTGTTCCGGGTACTGCAGGGCGCGGTTGCCGGTCCGATGATTCCCCTGTCGCAGTCGCTGCTGCTGGCGAGCTACCCCAAGAACCGCGCCGGCACTGCGCTCGCCATGTGGGCGATGACCACGCTCGTGGCGCCGGTGGTGGGGCCGCTGCTGGGCGGCTGGATCACCGACAACATCTCCTGGCCGTGGATCTTCTACATCAACGTGCCGGTGGGCATCGGCGCGGCGCTCGTGACCTGGGGTATCTATCACAAGCGCGAGACCCCGACCGCGAGAGTGCCGGTGGACACGGTGGGCCTGGGGCTGCTGGTGATCTGGGTCGGCGCGTTGCAGGTGCTGCTCGACCAGGGCAGGGATCTTGACTGGTTCAACTCCACGACGATTGTCGCGCTCGCCTGCGTGGCGGTGGTGGCGTTCGCGATTTTCCTGATCTGGGAGCTCACCGAAGAGCATCCGATCGTGGATCTGGCGCTGTTCCGGCTGCGCAATTTCTGGGTGAGTACCGTCGCGCTGCTGTGCGCCTATGGGCTGTACTTCGGCAACGTAGTGCTGCTGCCGCTGTGGCTGCAGCAGTACATGGGCTATACGGCGACGCTCGCCGGGCTGGTGCTCGCGCCGGTCGGGGTGCTCGCCCTGGTGTTCACCCCGTTCGTGGGCCGCTTCTCCGACCGCATCGATCCGCGCATCCTGGTGACCATCTCGTTCGCGGTGTTTGCGCTGGTGCTGTTCATGCGCGCGCACTTCAACACCGACGCCACCCTCGCCACGCTGCTGGTGCCGACCCTGATCCAGGGCGCGGGGATGGCGGTGTTCTTCATTCCGCTCATGTCCATGACACTCTCCGGGCTGCCGCCGGAGCGCATCCCGGCCGCATCCGGGCTGTCGAACTTCGCGCGCATTACCGCCGGTTCATTCGGCACCTCCATCACCACCACACTGTGGGACCGGCGCGCGACGCTGCACCACGCCCAGCTCGTCGAGCACCTCACGCCCAACGATCCGGTGACGGGGCAGGCGCTCGGCACCCTGCACGCCAGCGGCATGGGCCCGGATCAGAGCTACGCGCTGCTCAATCGCATGGTCGACTCCCAGGCGTTCATGCTCTCCGCGAACGACATCTTCTATGTGTCGGGACTGCTGTTCCTCGGCCTGATCTTTCTGGTGTGGCTGGCGCGGCCCCTGCGCGGCGGCCTGGGCGCCGCGTCCACCTCCGCAGCCCACTGACGAGCGCCTGAGCTAGCGTGCCGCGCGCAGGATTCCCGGCGGCAGCAGCCAGATGAGCTGACCGCGCCCGGCGCGCGCCACTCCCTGGAACGAGAGCAGCGCGATACCCATTTTCTTCAGCTCGAATGCCGCGGCGCCCACCTCGCCCGGCAGGCATGCCGCGATCAGTCGGCCAAGACCGGGCTGGTGCCCCACCACGGCGATGCGCCGCTCCCGAGTGCGTCCGAGAAGGGCCAGCAGAGCTTGCGGGGCGGCGTCGGGAAGCAGTTGCTCGCAGGGTGCCGCCTCGGGCCAGCCGGCGAAGCGCGTGAGGATCGCCGCGGTTTGCTGTGCGCGGCGCAGGGGGCTCATGAGCACCCGCGCCGGGTGTTCCGTGACGCGCTTCAGTCCCAGCGCCGCCTTGCGGGCGCGCGCCACGCCCCGCGGCGACAGCGGACGCTCAGCATCGTCCGGCCAGCGCCTGGGGCTGCGTTCGAAGGCGATGGCGTGGCGGACGACCAGCAGCTCCATGCGCGCAGGTCCGCTCGCCCTCAATGCTTGATCGGGCGCGGTTCCGGCTCCGGCGCATGCTCCAGGCTGGCGGCGGCAATGGCTGCCTCGTCCGCGCGGGTTGGCTGCGCGGGCGCGCCGTTATTCGCCTCGCGGGCAGTGTCGCTCAGTTCCCCGAGCTTCGTGCGCAGCGCTCTCCAGCGCTTGCCTCGGACCTTGCGCCAGGAACGGGTGAGGGTCTTGCGCACCTCCGCGGTCGTGCCGGCATGGTGCTCGGCCAGGCGCCCCATCAGGAACAGCGTTGCGGGCGGAAGCCCGTTCGCGGGGTCGGCGGCGAGGGCGGCCAGGCGATTGCTGGCCATATAAGCATCCTGGTGTGCGCCGAGTTTGTCCTGCAGGCGGCGCAGCGCCTTGAGCGTTTCGTCCGCGGGTTTGCCGAACATGCCGGCGCCCGATTCGATCGCGTAGCGCAATTGCTTGGCGCGGCGGCGAACGGCGTGGTAGTCCTCCATCGAGGACTTGGTGCGCAGCCTGCCGACGGACTTTCTGAGCTTGCGAAAGCGGCAGCGTACGCGTTCCGGCATGACCAGCATCGCGCGGTCGGCGAATGCCCCGTCGCCGGCCGAGGCTTGCGCGCTCGCGAGGCTGAGCGTTTCAAGCCAGCGCCGCGTGGGCTCGGAGTCCAGCGCCCGGACCATGCGCGCGCGCGCGCGCACCCGCTGCGTCTCGAGGCGCGCCTTCAGAGGTTGCGCCGCGGGACGCTCGTGTTCGGGCAACCCGCCGCAGTAGCGCTCGAGCTCCGCGAGCTGCACGTCGAGGTCGCGCGCCGCCCCCAGGGTGCGCAGCACGGTTTTGGCGGTCTTGCGCGCCTGCAAGAGCGCCGTGGGCAGCTGGTGTTTGAACAGACCGAGCGTCGCGTCGATACGGCGCGCGGTGACGCGCAGCTGGTGCAGCGCTTCCGGGTCGTGCCCCAGGCGCGCGCCCGGTTCGTGCACGTGCCACGCGGCCAGCAACCGTCGCAACTCCACGAGCGCCACTTCGCTGGCCGGGGTGCCGATGTCGAACGCGCACATGCCGGCGCGCGCCACCGCGACGGCAGGTTTCATATCCACCGGACTGCCAGCGGCAGCCGGTTCGCCCTGGCGGGCGCTGACCGGACCCTTCATCGATGACCTAACGCAAGCGAGGTATTTTCGCGAGTGTAACAAAGGCGGGGCCCGGGCAGACCTGAGTCCGGGGCTGCGCCGCAGCCATCGGCACTGTAAATTGGCGCTTCCTGAGTCACTTACGTATGATTCGCGCCCCCCGTGCGGCGGGGCCGGCTAGGGGCGCCTGGAAGTCGTGCCCGTAGCTCAGGCGGATAGAGCATCGGCCTTCTAAGCCGAGGGTCGCAGGTTCAAGTCCTGCCGGGCACGCCAGCCGCACGACGAGGGGCCGGACGGTGGACGTAGCTCAGTTGGTAGAGCCCCGGGTTGTGATCCCGGTTGTCGTGGGTTCGAGTCCCATCGTCCACCCCACTCAGCGGGCAAAAGCCGCGCCTTTTGCCCGCGGGCAGAAAGCGCCGCAGGCGACTTTCTGCAGTTAGATCAGGGCCGTTAGCTCAGCTGGTAGAGCAGGAGACTCTTAATCTCTTGGTCGTAGGTTCGATCCCTACACGGCCCACCAATTTATCGGACATGACGAGTCGAGGGCCCGTTCGCCGTATTCTGTTCGCGGTGGAAGGGCACTAGTTGCGGTTGCTGCTGCTAGCCGCGGCGCTTGAAGAACTGCACGGCACGCTCGTGCTTTTCGGCTGCCGCGCGAGTCTCGAAGGTGCCGAGGTTTCGCCGCCGCTTGGTGTGTGGATCGGGCTTGCGCGAGTACAGCCGATACTGGCCCGATTTCAGTTTGCGGATCATGCGCTTGCACGTAGCTGGGCTTGCACGCCTGCGTGCATTATGGTGCTGCGCGAGCGCCGCGTGCGTCGGCCGATTGTCGGATTACGTTTCAGACGAATCCCAATGCGGCGATCCGATACGGATGCTGAGCGCGGCTCATAACATGAGTTAGCCGCCAGCGGTGCGTCAACTCGTCGCACCCCAACACACGCGCCCGCCACGCTCGCGCCTGTAGGAGCGCTCTCACGTAGGGACGTGAGAGCGTCCCATTGTGCTCGCTCTTCAATCGGATCGATGCTTTGAATGGGAATGGCGGCCAACTCTCCCGCGGCGATTCAACATCTGTCTGGCTGCGGCGCGACGAGGGTCGTTGCCGTATGAGAGTGGAGCCGCACGAACATCGATCCGATTGAAGAGCGAGCACATTGGGACGCTGTCACGTCCCTACGTGAGAGCGCTCCTACAGGC
>CATPBQ010000348.1 GCA_955652795.1 uncultured Steroidobacteraceae bacterium
ACCCAGGCGCCCGCGCCAACGAGTACGCCGAGCGCCTGCGCGGCCGCTCGTACGAGGACATCGCGCGCGCCGGCGGCGGCATTCTCGCCACCGTGCGCGCGGTGCGGGCCGCGAGCGAGGAGCAACTCTTCGATGAGAGCGCGCCGCGGCTGGCGGCGCTGCTCACCGAGGGCGTAACCACCATCGAGATCAAATCCGGCTACGGCCTGACGCTGGCGGATGAAGCGAAGATGCTGCGCGTGGCGCGCCACTTGGGGCGCGCGTTTCCGGTGACCGTGCGCACCACGCTGCTCGCCGCCCATACGCTGCCGCCGGAATACCGCGGTCGCGCCGATGAGTACATCGAGGCCATCGCGCGCGAGTGGCTGCAGGAGTTGTGCGCGCAGGGACTGGTCGATGCCGTGGACGTATTCTGCGAGAACATCGCCTTCAGCGTCGCCCAGGCGGAGCGGCTGTTCGCGGCGGCGCGCGCGCTCGGGTTGCCGGTCAAGATGCACGCCGAGCAGCTCACCAACCTCGGCGGCACGCTGATGGCCGCTCGCCACGGCGCGCTGTCGTGCGATCATCTGGAGTACGCGGGCGATGCGGAGGCCGCAGCGCTCGCCCGCGCCGGCACCGTGGCGGTGCTGTTGCCGGTGGCGTTCTACTGCCTCGGCGCCGAGCGCAAGCCGCCGGTTGCGGCGCTGCGCGCGCACCAAGCCGCGCTCGCCATCGCCAGCGACTGCAATCCCGGCTCCGCGCCCGGCACCTCGCTTCTGCTCGCGATGAGCATGGCAACGCGGCTGTTCGGGCTGACGGCCGAGGAAGCGCTGCTGGGCGTCACGCGTCATGCGGCGCGTGCGCTCGGGCTGCAGGGCGAACGCGGCGCGCTCGCTCCCGGCCAGGTGGCCGACTTCGTGGTGTGGAACCTGCGCTCCATCGAGGAGCTCGGTTACTGGATTGGCTTTAACCCGCGCCGCACCGTGGTGCGCGCGGCAGAGGTCCTGCGATGGCCGAACCCGACTCTTTGAAGCTTGGCTCCCGGCCGCTGCGCCTCGCCGACCTGCGACGCGTGTACGAGGGCCCGGTCAGCGTACAGATCGACGCGGCGGCGCTCGGCGCCGTGCGCGACGCCCACGCCGTCACCGCGCGGCTCGCCGCGGCGGATGCGCCCGCTTACGGCATCAACACCGGCTTCGGCCTGCTCGCCAACACGCGCATCCCGGCCGCGCAACGCGCCCTGCTGCAGCGGAACATCGTTCTGTCGCACAGCTCCGGCGTCGGCCCGTTGCTCGACGATGCGATCGTGCGCCTCACGCTGGTGCTGAAGCTCGCGAGCCTGCTGCAGGGCTTCTCCGGGGTGAGCACGGAGCTGGCACGCTTTCTCGAGCGACTCATCAACGCCGGCCTGTGCCCGTGCGTGCCGGCGCAGGGATCGGTCGGAGCCTCCGGAGATCTCGCGCCACTCGCGCATCTGTCGCTGGCGGTGTTGGGTCTGGGCGATGTCCGCCGCCGCGGCGAGGTGTTGCCGGCGGCGGAAGCGCTGGCGCAGGAAGCGCTGGCACCGCTCGCGCTCGGACCCAAGGAGGGATTGGCGCTGCTCAACGGCACCCAGGTGTCGACCGCGCTCGCGCTCGCCGGGCTGTTCGAAATCGAAACGGTGTTTGCGGGCGCGGTGGTGAGCGGTGCGCTGTCGCTCGATGCGCTGCTGGGAAGCGATGTGCCGTTCGATCCGCGCATCCAGCACCTGCGCGGCCACGACGGTCAGGCGCGCGTGGCACAGGTGTACCGCGAGCTGCTCTCCGGCAGCGAGATCCGCGAATCGCACCGCACCTGCACGCGGGTGCAGGATCCGTACTCGCTGCGCTGCCAGCCGCAGGTGATGGGCGCGTGCCTCGACCTGATCACGCAACAGGCGGCCACCCTCACCATCGAGGCCAACGCCGTCACCGATAACCCGCTGATCTTTCCGGACACCGGCGAGGTGCTATCGGGCGGGAATTTTCATGCCGAGCCGGTGGCGTTCGCGGCCGACATCCTCGCGCTCGCGTGCGCGGAGGTGGGCTCGATCACCGAGCGCCGCCTCGCGCTGCTGGTCGACCCGAAGATGAGCGGACTGCCGGCGTTCCTCACCCCCGACAGCGGCGTGAACTCCGGCTTCATGATGGCGCAGGTGACGGCCGCCGCGCTGGTCGCCGAGAACCGCATGCTGTGTCACCCCGCGAGCGTCGACAGCATTCCCACTTCCGCGAACCAGGAAGACCACGTCAGCATGGCGACGCACGGCGCGCGGCGCCTGCTCACCATGGCGGGCAACGCCCTGAACATCGTCGCGCTCGAATTTCTCGCCGCGTGCCAGGGCGTAGACTTCAGGGCGCCGCTGAAGACTTCCCCGCGCCTGCAGGACGCCCACAGCGCGCTGCGGCTCAAAGTGCCTTTCGCGCAGACCGACCGGCTGCTCGCGCCCGACATTGCGCACGCCGCCGCCACCGTGCGCCGCTCCGAGGTACAGTCGTTCGTCGCCCCTCTGCTACCGAGCTTCGGCTAACCGAGCTCGCCCGCTTCAAGCGCGCGCCGTTTGCGGGTCCGGTGGATTGGGCGCGACCGCGTGTCGCGACCCTCTTTACATAACCTGGCGGCGCTTCTCAGCGTCGAGTCGGTGCGGCCCCAGCGGCACGTCGGCACCCCCCTCAGACCGGTGCGTACTCGGCTGCCTTGGGCTTCTCCGACAGGTCCGACTGCTGCTCGCGCTTGATGCGCTCGTAGATCTCTTCCCGGTGTACGGCAACGCTCTTGGGCGCGTTGATGCCGACCCGTACCTGATTCCCTTTGACCCCCAGAACCGTGATGGTCACGTCGTCGCCGATCATGACGGTCTCGCCAACCCGGCGTGTAAGAATGAGCATCTTCCAATCCCTCTCATCTTTATAGTTTTAGGCATGCCACCGCGACTTGAAGTTCGCTCCCGGCACGTTTTTATCTCCTGTAGGTTACGCGGAAACCGCCGCAAAGAAAAATCCAGCCCTGCCCTGCAGCAAGGGGGGCTTGAACGTTCGCGCCATGGGTATACAACCCACCGGCCATACGCCCCCTACCCCAGTAGCCTCTTGAGCGCCGCACATGCTGCGTTCGCGGCGGGACCCACGATCACGTGCACGCAGCCCGCGACCGGTATCGCGATGCCGCGCAGCCCAAGGCCGCGAATGGCATCGCGGTCGATGAGCGCGGCATCGCTCACGCTCACGCGCAACCGACTCGCCGCGGCCTCCACCGCGCGCACGTTGGCGCGTCCGCCGAGCGCGGCCAGGAGCGCCTGCGCATCCGCGGCCGGCATGGCGACCGCGCCCGGCGCCGGCGTGGCAAACGCCGGGGCAGCGGTGCCCGGCACGGCGGCAGAGCTCGCGGACCCGTGCAGCGCGCTGCGGATCTCTCCGGCGACCTGATCGGCAATGGTGCCGACCACCACCTGCAGCG
>CATPBQ010000349.1 GCA_955652795.1 uncultured Steroidobacteraceae bacterium
CAGGCTGCGATAGAAGGCGTAGAACTCAGGGTTCTTCGAGTAGGCACGCGCGTACGTCTGGGCGGCGGTCGCGTCGCCTTCGCCGCGCACGCGCAGCGCATCGCGCTCCGCGTCCGCGAGGATCACGGTGCGCTGGCGTTCAGCGGAGGCGCGGATGCCGGCGCTGGCGCTCTGGCCCTCCGCGCGCAGGCGGCTCGCGGTCTTGGCGAAGCTCTGCTTCATGCTCTCGTATACGCGCGCCGCCACCTCGTCGGGGAGGTCGATGCGCTGCACGCGCACGTCCACCAGGTCCACGCCCAGACCGGCCGCGTTGCGGCTCGCCTGACCAAACATCTGACCGGTAACCGCGGCACGCTCGGCGGATACGATCTGCTGCAGCGTGCGTTGCGCCACCACGCTCTTGATGCCGTCCTTGACGATCTCCGCCAGACGCTCGCCGGCCAGCTCAACAAGTCCACCCGTAGCCATGAAGTACAGCGACGGATCCTTGACGCGCCACTTCACGTAGAAGTCCACGATCAGTCCGCGGCCGTCGTTCGTCAGGAACGTTTCGCCGGTGTAGGACTGCGAGAGAATTCGGCTGTCGAATTTGGTCACCACGTCCCACGGCCACTTCAGATGCAGCCCGGGCGCGTAATGTATGCCCACGATCGCGCCGAATTCCGTGCGAATGGCGAACTCCGTTTCGTTTACCGAGAACAGTGACAGCACCGCGAGCACCAGCAGCACACCGGCGCCGACGAACAGCGGGACCAGCCGCGAGTTCATCAGCGCTCTCCCCGCCCGCGGGCTTCGACGGTGACCGAATCCTGCTCCTTCGGGGCGCCGTTGGCAGGGGCTTCCGTGCCCTGCTCTGCTTCGCGCAGCGCGCCCTTCTCCAGCAGCTTCTCGATGGGCAGGTAAAACATGTTGCCGCCCGCACGCGAGTCGATCAGCACCTTGTGCGCACGCGACAGCACGTTCTCGACCGTGTCCATGTACAGCCGCCGGCGCGTGACGTCCGGGGACTGCGAGTAGGCCACCTCGAGCTGCGCGAAGCGCGACGCCTGACCCTCGGCGAGCGCCGTGACCTGCGACTTGTAGGCCTGGGCATCCTGCTGCATACGCAGGGCGGCGCCCTGCGCCACGGGAATGATGCCGTTGGCGTAGGCCTCGGACTCCAGGATGAAGCGCTCCTTGTCGGCCTGCGCCTTGTTGGCGTCGCGCTGCGAGGGGATCACCGCGTCCGGCACCTGCACGTCCTCGAGATTGACCGTCGTGACCGTGATGCCGGAGGTGTAGTAATCGAGCGTGTGCTGGATCAGATCCTTGGTGCGCCGTGTCACCTCGGGCCGCGTCGTGCCGACCAACAGGTCATCGAGGGTGCTGCGGCCGACGATCTCGCGTATCGCGCTTTCGCTCACCTCGCTCAAGGTGGCTTCCGGTTCGCGCACCCGGAACAGCTTCTTCACCGGGTCTGAGAACTGGTACTGCACCGCGAAATGCAGGTCGACGAGATTGACATCCGAGGTGAGCACGCGTGATTTGAAGTCGCTGGAATTCACGCTCGCGACATTCACCTTGGTGACCGTCTCGATCGGCCAGGGCCAGCGCCAGCCCACGCCCGGAGCCTTCACGGCGACGAGCCGCCCGAAACGCTGGATGATGCCGCGCTCGGCTTGTGCCACCTGATAGAAGCCGCTCCACAGCCACAGGCCGAGCGCCACCAGGGTCCCCATCAGGAACAATGAGCCATTGTCGCCGCCCCGACCGCCGGGTCGCAGCAGCGACTCGAGCCGGCGCTGCCAGCTCTTCAGGCGCTCGTCGAGGTCCGGGCCGCCCTGACCCGGGCGGCGTCCCCACGGATTGTTCGGACCGCTTGGTTGATTCCAGGCCATAAGGAGGTTGCGCGATTTCAGCGCTGCTTGGTCGCGCTCGAGACGGCGGTCGATTGTAGGTACGCCAACCCGGGGGCACAAGGCGTGTCTGCCCCCTGCACCTCGAGAATCTGCACGCCTGCCGTGCGGGCAAGCTGCAGCAACTCAACGTCCGGAAGCTCCACCGCCAGCTCGATCGAGCCATCGTCGGCGCACACTTCCGCGCGCACCACCTGAGCCGCGTACAGCCGCGAGCGCAGCGCACCGGCGCCCGCGGGTACCCTGATGCGCGCGCGCCGCGCAAAGCGGGCCAGCCGCTCGGCTACGGCACGCGCCAACAGCTCGAGTCCCAGGCGTTTCTCGGCGGATATCCACACCGCGGTGGCGCGGTGAGCCGCATCGCGGTCGATGCGCGGCGCGCTCTGCAGCCGGTCGATCTTGTTGTACAGGAGGATGTGGGGAATCTCGCTGGCGCCGATCTCCTCGAGCACCCCGTTCACCTGCGCAATCTGCTCGTCGCGCCTGGGGTTGCTGGCATCCACAACGTGCAGCAGCAGGGTGGCGGCGCGCGCCTCGGTCAGGGTCGACTGGAAGGCGGCCACCAGCTCGTGGGGCAGCTCGCGAATGAACCCCACGGTATCGGCTGCGACCACCGCCGTGCCGCCCGGAAGGGTGATGCGCCGCACTGTTGGATCGAGCGTGGCGAACAGCTGGTCCGCCACGTAGGCGTCCGCGCCGGTGAGCGCACGAAACAGCGTTGACTTCCCCGCGTTGGTATAGCCGACGAGCGCGAGCGAGGGCACCGGGATCTCGGCGCGCGTCTGGCGTCCGGTCTCGCGTTGCTGCTGGATCTTTGCCAGTCGCCGGGTGAGCACGCGCACCCGCTGGGCAATGATGCGGCGATCGGTCTCGAGCTGCGTCTCGCCCGGGCCGCGCAGTCCGATACCGCCCTTCTGGCGCTCGAGGTGCGTCCAACCGCGCACCAGGCGGCTGCCGATGTGCTTGAGCTGCGCGAGCTCCACTTCCAGCTTGCCTTCGAAGCTGCGGGCGCGCTGCGCGAAGATGTCCAGGATCAGCCCGTTGCGGTCGAGCACCCGGCGCTCGGTGAGCTTCTCGAGGTTGCGTTCCTGGCTGGGGGAGAGCGCGTGATCGACGAGGATGATGTCGGCCTCATGGGCCTGGGCGATGCTGCGCAGCTCCTCGGCTTTCCCACTGCCGAGGAAATAGCGTGAATCGGGTCGCTCGCGCCGCCCCGTCAGAGTGGCGACGGGCAGCGCTCCGGCGGATACGGCAAGCTGCCTGAATTCCTGCAGGTCCTCCGGATCGACCTGGGCGCCCAGTCCCAGACGCACCAATACGGCGCGCTCACCATTCCGTGGGCGTTCGAACACTCAGGCTTCCCGTGAAAGGGGACATTATTCGGCGGGCGTCTCCGGGGCGGGGCCGCCCTCTTCGGCCGCCAGGCGCACGTTGCGCGCCGGCACGACCGTGGAAATCGCATGCTTGTAGACCATCTGGCTGACGCTGTTCTTCAGCAGCACCACGAACTGGTCAAAGGAATCGATCTGACCTTGCAACTTGATGCCGTTGACGAGGTAGATGGAAACCGGTACCCGCTCCTTGCGCAAGGCGTTCAAAAAGGGGTCTTGCAGGGACTGGCCTTTGGCCATCGGGTTCTCCTTATTTTTACAGCTTCGAGTTATTCGGCAAGACAAACGGACC
>CATPBQ010000350.1 GCA_955652795.1 uncultured Steroidobacteraceae bacterium
AGGAGCGCTAGTCATGGCACAAACCTCGCGCGGGCGGCGGCTGATGGGCGAGATCAACGTCGTACCGTACATCGACGTGATGTTGGTGCTGCTGATCATTTTCATGATCACCGCGCCGCTGCTCACACAGGGCGTGAAGGTGGATCTGCCCAAGGCCGGTGCGGAACCTCTGGAGGCACAACGGCTCCAAC
Source organism: uncultured Steroidobacteraceae bacterium (assembly GCA_955652795.1). GTDB lineage: Bacteria > Pseudomonadota > Gammaproteobacteria > Steroidobacterales > Steroidobacteraceae > 13-2-20CM-66-19. Next base: position 192 of record CATPBQ010000350.1, read on the forward strand.
CAGTGGTGTTGTCGGTGGATCGTGAGGGGCGCCTGTATCTCAACATTGGAGGTAGTCCGCAGACGGCGCTCGATGAAGACACGGTGGCAGCGCGCGCGACCGCGGCGCTGCGTCGTAACCCGGAAGTGCAGGTGCTGGTGAAGGCCGACAGCGCGGTGGCCTACGGCCGGGTGGTCCAGGCGATGGTCATCCTGCAGCGCGCCGGGGCGCGCAAGGTCGGCTTCATCACCGAGCCGCTGCCGGAACGTGCCCGGCGCGGGAGCTGAAGCGCCTGAGACAATGCAGCGAGAGAGTGATCGATGGGTTTCGATTGCGCTGTCGGTGCTGTTGCACGGAGCGCTGTTGGCTGCGCTGGTGTACGGATGGTTGATGTTCCGGCAGCCACCGCGGCCGGCGCCGACGCTCGCGATCGAGGCGACGGTGGTCGATGCGCGCGCCGTGAGAGGCGCGCTGCGGCCGCCGCCGCAGCCCGCGCCGCCCGCCGCCCCGGCGCCGACCGAGCAGCCGCAGGAGCCGGTCGGACCACCGCAACCGACGCCGGAGGAACGGGCGCGCCGCGAGCAGGAGCGCCAACAGGCGCAGCAGGCGGCGGCCGAAGAGCGCCGCGCCGCCGAGCAAAAGGTGGCGGAACAGCAGGCCGCGCAGGCGAAGCAAGCCGAGGAGCAGCGCAAGGCTGCCGAGGAGCAACGCAAGGCTGAGGAGCACGCCGCGGCGCAGAAACGTGCCGCGGAGGAGCGCCAGCGGCAGGCGGACGCGCAGGAGCGCAGTGAGCGCCTGGCGGACCTGCAGCGCAGTCTCGCGGCCGAAGAGCGTGCCAAGGTCGCACGCTCGGGGGCGGCGCTGGCGAGCTGGGAGTCGCAGATCGCCGCGAAGATCACGCGCGCGTGGCTGCGACCGCCGACGGCGCGGCCCGGGATACAATGCGTGTTGAATGTGACCCAGGTGCCAGGAGGGGAAGTGACGCAGGTAAGTATTGGTGAATGCAACGGCGACCAGGCGGTGCGCGAATCGATCGAAGCAGCGGTATACCGCGCATCACCCTTGCCCCCACCGCCGGATCCGGCGCTGTTCGACCGCAACCTCAAGATCAACTTCAAGCCTGACTGATGCGCATGCGGTCAATACCTGCCAGGCAACTCATGTGGGGGCCGCGTGGCATCGCGGGGGCGCTCGCGGCAATCGTCGTCGTTCTGTGCGCGACGCGCAGCGCTCACGCCGCGCTCCAGATCGAGATCACCTCCGGGGTACGCGATCCGATACCGATCGCGATCGTGCCGTTCACGCGTGCCGTACCTGCCGACGGCGGCCTGGACGTGGCCGAGGTCGTGCAGCACGACCTGGAAGGCAGCGGGCGCTTTCGGGCGCAGCCGCGTGAGCGCATGCCGGCCACGCCGACGCGCGCCGATGAGATCGTGGCGGCCGTCTGGAAGGGCGCTGGCAGCGACTACGTCGTGGTCGGGCGCGTGAGCGCCGCGGACAGCAGCCAGGTGGCGGTCGACTTTGACCTGGTGAACACCCTGACCGGAGCACGGCTCGCCACGCAGCGCTTCGTAGGGGCGCAGAGTGCGCTGCGCAACGCTGCCCACCGGGTGAGCGACGTCATCTACCAGAAGATCCTCGGCGTGCGCGGTGCGTTCGCGACCCGCATCGCCTACGTGGCGGTCGACGGCAGCCCGCCGGCGCAGCGCTTCCAGCTCATCGTGGCCGATGCCGACGGAGCGAACCAGCACCTGGTTCTCGAGTCGCGCTTTCCCCTCATGTCGCCCTCGTGGTCCCCGGACGGACAATGGCTCGCGTATGTCTCATTCGAGACCAAGCACTCGGGGGTGTACGTGCAACTGGTGCGCAGCGGCGAACGGCGCCAGGTGTCGGCGCGCGCCGGTATCAACGGTGCCCCCGAGTGGTCACCGGACGGCCGCAAGCTGGCGCTCACTCTGGGCGGCAGCAGCGGCAATCCTGACATCTATGTCCTCGATCTCGCCTCCCAGGACCTGACACGTATCACCGACGATCCGGCGATCGACACCGAGCCGGTGTGGGCACCGGATGGGCACTCGCTGTACTTTACCTCCGACCGCGCCGGGTCGGCGCAGATCTACCAGATCGGCGCGCAGCCGGGAGCGCACCCGAAGCGCATCACCTTCGGCGGCAGTTACAACGCCCGCCCGCGTGTGTCGCCGGATGGCTCGCAGCTGGCGATGGTAACGCTCGACAACGGCGCCTACCGAGTTGCCGTGCAGGATCTCGCCAGCGGGACGGTGCGCGTGCTGTCGCACGGGCGGCTGGACGAATCGCCGAGTTTCGCGCCCAATGGGGCTACACTTATCTATTCGGAACGCGACGGCGGGCGCGGGGCGCTGGCGACGGTGTCGACCGACGGCCTCACGGGCTTGCGCCTGAAGGCTGCTCAGGGCGAGGTGCGCGAACCTGCGTGGGGACCGTTCAATCCCTGAGCCTTCGCGGTTGTTTTCAGATTCGGGAGAAGAGGAATGATGGAGAAAGCGTCTATGCGTCGAGTGATCGTAGTGCTGCTGGTTACCGCATCCCTGGCGTTCGGCGCCTGCGCTTCTAAGCGGCCCAAACCCGCACCGCCCGCGGCGCCCGAAGCCAACGCCGGTGCGCAGGGCTCCGGCGCCAACAATGCCAACGCCGCCGGGGGTGCGGACGAGGAGGGGGCGGGACCGCAGGCGGGGCTGCTCGCGACGCGGGTGGTGTACTTCGACTTCGACAGCAGCGAGATCAAGGGCACCGGCACGGACGTGGTGGCCGCACACGCTAAGTATCTCGCCGCCCATTCGGACACGCGCGTGCGGCTCGAAGGACATACCGACGAGCGCGGTTCGCGCGAGTACAACATCGGGCTCGGCGAGCGGCGCGCGCAGTCGGTGCGCCGCGCGCTGTTGCTGCAGGGCGCCGCGGACGCGCAGATCTCCACGGTGAGTTACGGCGAAGAACGCCCCGCGGTACCCGGACACGATGAGGCGGCCTGGGCAAAAAACCGGCGCGTCGAGATCATGTACCTGACGCAGCCGCTCGCGCCCAAGCGGTGAGTACCGGAGGGAGATCCATGCGCCCGACCCTGCTTGCCCTGTCGGTGGCGACGCTCGCTGCCGGGTGCGCCAGCACTCCGCCGGAGGCGGACCCGGTGCAGCTGAAGTTGAACGATCTCGATGCGCGCATCACGCGCATCGAGCGCATCGTTGCGAACCAGGTCGAGGCCGCCCAGCACCTGGATGAAGCGCAGAGTAACGTGCGCCAGCTGCGCGGCCGTCTCGAGGAGCTCGAGCACAACAACGAGGCGTTGGCGAAGCAGCAGCGCGATCTGTACGCCGATCTGGACAAGCGCCTGGCGGCAGCCGGCGGGGCGGCAGCCGGCGGCGGGGCCGCGGCCGGCAGCGCCTCCGGGGAGACTGCCGCGGAGGGCGGCGCCGCAACCCCGGGCGCAGCAGCCGGTGCAGCCGCAGGCAACGCGCCGTCCTCGGTCGAGCAGGCGGTGTATAACCAGGCGTTTGATGCCCTGAAGGCCGGCAGTTATTCGGTCGCGATCACGGGTTTCAAGGACTTTCTCGGCACCTATCCCGCCAGTGCGCTGGCGGAGAATGCTCAGTACTGGCTGGGGGAAGCCTATTACGTGAACCACGATTACGATGCGGCCGCCGCAGCATTCCGCGCGGTGCTCAAGAAATGGCCGGACTCGCGCAAGGCGCCCGATGCGCTGCTGAAGCTGGGTTACACGCAATATGCGCAGAAGCAGTATGCTGCGGCCCGGGCCACGCTGACCGAGGTCACGCGCAAATACCCGGGGAGCGACCCCGCCAAGCTCGCGGCTGAGCGTCTGCGCCGCGTTGCCGCGCCACCCTCCCAGTAAGGCATCCCGCGCGGCCAAAGCGCGTGATGCGCCTCAAGATCACCGAGATCTTCCACTCCCTGCAGGGCGAGGCGGACACCGCCGGCTGGCCCACGGTGTTCGTGCGCCTCACGGGCTGCCCGCTGCGCTGCCAGTATTGCGACACCGCCTATGCCTTTCACGGCGGGGAGTGGTGGGAGCCGGAGGCGATCGTGGCGCGGGTGCGCGAGTTCGGCACGCCGTTCGTGTGTGTGACCGGAGGCGAACCCCTCGCGCAGAAGGGCTGCGCGCAGCTCCTGAGCATGCTGTGCGATGCCGGCCTGCGGGTCTCGCTGGAAACCAGCGGCGCGATGCCGCTCGCGAGCGTCGATGCACGTGTGTCGAAAGTCGTCGACGTCAAGACGCCGGGTTCCGGCGAGGAGCGCCGCAACCGCTATGAGGAGCTGGCGCGGCTGTGCTCGCGGGACCTGGTCAAATTCGTGATCTGCGGCCGCAGTGACTACGAGTGGAGTCGCGGCAAGCTGCGCGAGCTCACCCTTCCGGCCGGCTGCACGGTGTTGTTTTCGCCGAGTCATGAGCAGCTCGCGGCGCGCGAGCTCGCCGACTGGATACTGGAGGACCGGCTGCCGGTGCGCTTGCAGATCCAGCTGCACAAATACCTCTGGGGCAATGTGCCGGGCAAGTAGCGTGGAGGCATCTGCCGCGGTGGTGTTGTTGTCCGGGGGCCTCGACTCGGCCACGGTGCTGGCGATTGCGCGCGAACAGGGATTCATCTGTCACGCGCTGTCGGTCGACTACGGGCAGCGCCATGCCGCCGAGCTGGATGCGGCGCGGCGTGTGGCGCGCGCCGGGGGTGCCCGCGAGCACCGGGTCATGGGTGTCGATCTCGCCGGGATAGGCGGTTCGGCGCTCACCGACTTAAGGCTAGCGGTTCCCGAAACACCCACCACCGGCATACCGATCACTTATGTTCCGGCGCGCAACACCATCATGCTGTCGCTGGCGCTCGCCTGGGCTGAGGTGCTCGGGGCGCGGGATGTGTTCATCGGCGTCAACGTGCTGGACTCAAGCGGCTATCCGGACTGCCGGCCCGAATTCATCGCCGCCTTCAGCGTGCTCGCCGCGCTCGCCACCAAGGCGGGCGTGGAAGGCAGCCCCTGCCGGGTGCATACGCCGCTGATCACCCTCACCAAAGCCCAGATCATCCGCGAAGGCACGCGGCTCGGTGTCGACTACGGGCAGACGGTGTCGTGCTATCAGGCGGACGGGGAAGGACGGGCCTGTGGCCGCTGTGACTCGTGCCAGCTGCGGCGCGTAGGGTTCGCCGCGGCCGGGCTGCCGGATCCGACCCGCTACCAGCCGCCGTAGCCTCAGGTGGCCTGGCCGCCGAGGAGCGCGGCGCGCCGGTGAACGTGCAGCGACCACAGATAAAGCGGCACGCCGGCGCCGCCCAGCACGATCATCCACAACAACGGCTCGGTGCCGATGCCGATCGAAACCCACAGGCAATAGGCGATTGCCGCACAGGCCGCGGCGAGCGGCCAGGCGGCGCGCGCGCGGGTCGGCGTGAGTTGCCCTCGCCGCCGCAGCACGATGAGCCCGAGGGCGCTCGCAACGTACAGCGGCAGCGTACCTGCCGTTGCGATCACGATGAGCAGGGAGAACACCTTGGCGATCGAGTCGGTGTAGTTGGTGAGCAGCATGACACTGGTTACGATTCCGGTGATGAGCAGGGCACGCGCCGGCGCACCGCGGCTGTTCTCCTGAGCGAGGGCCGCGGGAAAGCCGCCGTGTCTGCCCATGCACTGCACGACCTCGCCGGCCATGAGGGTCCAGCCGTTCAGCACCCCCAGTCCGCTCACGATCACGAAGGCCGCGACGATCTCGCCGTAATGCCCGCCCAGCACGCGTGCAAAGAGGTCCGCGAACGGCGCACTCGAGGCGGCGAGCTCCTGTTGCGGGATCACGAACATCGGCACGGCCGAGATGGCGATGTAAATGAGGGCAGCGATCAGGGTGCCGGTGAGCGTGGCGCGGGGGATGGTGCGTTCGGGCTCACGTACGCGGCTCGCCGGAATCATGGCGCACTCGATGCCGAGCATCGCAAACAGTGCGAGCGTCGAGACGCTGTTGACCTCGCGCCATGAGGGCGGGTTGGACGGCACGTGCGCGGCGTATATGGCCGGATGGGCGAGCAGCAGCCACACGCCGAGCAGGATGACCGCGAATTGCGGCACCAGCTTCAGCGCGGTCGTGAGGATCTGCACCCAACCCGCGGCCCGCGCGCCCAGCAGATTAATGAGGACGAATACCCAGATCATGGACAGCGCCACGAGGCCCGGCAGGCCGGGGGTGTGATCGAGCGCCGGGAAGAAGATCGCGATGTACCCCATGAGGCCGATCGCGATCGCGGCGTTCGCGACCCAGACGGAAACCCAATAGCTCCACATCACCAGGAACGCCGCGCCCTGCCCGAAGGCCCGCGTGGTGTAGGCGTACGGGCCATCATCGTGCGGGAAGGCGCGGCTGAGGGTGGCGAAGGAGATCGCCAGGAACGCACAGCCGATCACGTTGATCAGCCAGCCGGTAAGCGCGTTCATGCCGTAAGGAGCCAGCGTCGCCGGCATGGCGAAGATCCCGACGCCGATGATGTTGCCGACGACGAGCGCCGTGCACATCCAGAAACCGAGGGTACGCGTCCCGCCGCCGGCGGGAGTCTTGTCAGCCGTGGCGCTCACGTTTCCGCCAGTGCTTCGGAGAGCGCGACCTGCAGCAGCACGAGCGCTTCGTCGATCTGTGCGCGGCCGACCATGAGTGGTGGAATGAAGCGCACCGTGCTGACCCCGCAGGACAGCAGCAGCAGACCGTTGTGGAAGGCGCGCGTCAGGACCTTCTGACACAGAGCGGCGGCGGGTTTGCGGCTGGTGCGGTCGGCGACCAGTTCCGCGCCGATCATGAGTCCCTTGCCGCGCACGTCGCCGATGCAGTCGAAGTGTTGCTGCAGCTCGCGCAGGCGAGCGAGGAAGTAATCACCGACCTGGGCGGCATTGGCCGCATATTCACCTTGCACCAGATCGAGCGTGGCCAGCGCCGCGGCGCAACAGATAGGGTTACCGCCGAAGGTGTTGCCGTGCGCACCGCGCTTCCACTTTTCCATGTGCGCCTTCCTCGCGATCACCAGTCCGATCGGCAACCCCGAGCCCAGACCCTTCGCGAGCGTCATGATGTCGGGCGACACGCCCCAATGCTCGCTGGCGAACATCTTTCCGGTGCGTCCGACCCCGCTCTGCACTTCGTCGAAGACCAGGAGGATCCCGTAGCGATCGCATAACGCGCGCAGGCCCTGCAGGAATCCGTCCGGTGGCACGAGGTAGCCGCCTTCACCCTGGATGGGCTCGACCACGATCGCCGCGACTTCCGCGGCAGGCAGGTTACTCTGGAACAGGACGGTCTCGATGTAGTCCAGTGTCGCGCGACCCTGATCGGGCCCCGCGAGCAGTGGACGATACAGATTCGGGTACGGTACGTGAGTCACGCCCGGCATGGTCGGAAAGAAGCCGGCCTGCTGCGTGTACTTGCTGGCAGTGAACGCCAGCGATCCCATGGAACGACCGTGAAAGCCGCCCAGAAAGGCGATGAAGCGTGGGCGGCCGGTCACGTAGCGCGCCAGCTTCAGGGCGCCCTCGACCGACTCGGTGCCGCTCTGGCACATGAATACCTGCACCGGTTCGCGCATCGGATCCAGCTCATTGATGCGTTCCGCCAGCCGCGTCATGCGCTCGTGCCAGTAGTCGCTGGAGATATGCAGAAAATCATCCGCGGCGCTCTTGATCGCCTGCACCACCGTCGGGTGAGCATGACCGGTGCTGCACACGGCGATGCCGGCGGCGAAATCCAGAAATCGATTGCCATCGACGTCCCAGACCTCGACACCGCGTCCCCTGGCCATGACGAACGGATAGTCGCGAGGGTAGGAGGGGGAACTCACGGCACGATCGCGTGCCATCAGTGCCCGGGCCTTGGGTCCCGGCAGTTCAGTGCGGATATGAGGCAGACGCATCGGGAGTCCTCAGTTTGATACGCACGGGCGCGGCGTGCGCCTGGCGGGTAGCTGCGTACAGGTCGCGCAGCGGGTCGAGATCAGTCGGCTGCGGCGCCGGCAAAACGAGCAGATCGTCCGCCACGCGCAGTGGCCAGCCGGTGGCGGCGCGCGCGGCGTCCAGCGAAACGCCCGGATAGATTGCGCACAGCTGCAGCTCCTCGGTCTCAGGGTGAGGGCGCAGGATGCCGAAGTCGGTGATCACGGCCCGCGGGCCGCCTCCCGGAAAGCCGGCGCGGCCGCGCTCGCCTGCGCCGCCGAGGTACCCGCAGCTTGTCAGGAAGTCAAGACGCGGGACAAAACTGCGCGGCGATTGTTTCATGATTACAAGCACTTCCCGGGCGTGCGCCGCGATCTCGGGAGCGCCGCCGGAGCCCGGCAGCCGCACGGCCGGCCGGGCGTAGCTGCCGATCACCGTTGTGTTGAGGTTGCCATGGCGGTCGATCTGCGCGGCGCTCAGGAAACCCACGTCCACTCTGCCGCGCTGCAGATAGTGCGCGAACACCTCCGGGAGGGAAACGACGCAGGCGGCGGTATCGGCGAGCTCACCATCCCCGATCGACAGCGGCAGGACCTGCGGGCGGGCGCCCACCGTGCCGGACTCGTAGATCAGGACCAGCTGCGGCGCGTGCGTGCGCCGCGCCAGATTGCACGCGGCGCTGGGCAGCCCGATGCCGACGAAGCATACCGCGCCGTTGCGCAGTTGCCGGGCCGCGGTCACGGTCATCAATTCGTCGGCGGTGTATGCGGATGCGCTCACGCCGCGACCTGCAGACGCCGCAGGAGCTCAGCGTGGTCAGGGCTTGCGAGCACGTACTGCTGCATCCATTGCTGAAAGCGCTCGCGCTCGCGCGCAATCGCATCCCACTCGCCGTAGAAGCGATTGTCACGCGGGTAACAGCCGGCGGCGTACGATGGATGAGCACCACCCGGCACGATGCTGACCGCGCTGATCAGCCAGTGAGGCAGCACGATCGCATTCATCGGCGCATCGAGCCGTGCCACCCGGGCTTCGACCGTCACCAGCAGGCAACGCGCCGCCAGCGCCGCCTCGCGCGCCGCGCCGAGGATGCCACGGATCAGGACGTTGCCTTCCTGGTCTGCCTGCTGAGCGTGCAGGATCGTGACATCCGGATTGATCGCCGCCACAGCACGCAGTGAGTCGCCGCTGAAGGGACAGGTGAGCGTGCTGGTGTGCGCGCCGCCAA
>CATPBQ010000351.1 GCA_955652795.1 uncultured Steroidobacteraceae bacterium
AGAACAGCTCAGCGCAGAGGGTGTCAGCGTGCGGGTGTCGGCGGGCTGTCTCGCGGAATTCGCAGGAATCGCGAGCGCAGCTGCTGCGCGCACGCGCCAAGCGGATGAGCCGTACGGTTCGTGCTTGCGGCGAGAATTGGTGACGCCCTGCCGATTCATTCTGGAGTGGACGAGCTCAGATAAGAAGTTCGATCAGAGTGAATGGGGTGAGTTCGTCTCGATCGCTCGGAAATACGCGTTGCCGCGGCCATGGACGGTGTTTGAGCCAGTCGCTTCAGTGCGTGCGTACGCGGACGCCGAGCAGTTTCCGCCGCAAGAGGTCCTCAAGACTGTCTGATGGTGAACAGGCGCGCGTTGTCCGTAAACAGGCACGTGCGCTCGCCGTCGTTGGTGCGGTAGCGGACGGACGGAACTCGCGGCGGCGCGCAACGTGGGACTCGAGCTGGAGCTCATCCGGCGTCCAGCGGCGGTCTGATCACTCTGGACAGGGCCGCTGACCGTGACTTGCTCTCCAGGCCAGCCACCGACACGGGGCCCGTGAAAAGGAGTCTCCATTGCGTATCGAAGATAGACAGCGGCACATCTCGCTGGCGCGTCTGTTTCTCGCGGCGTCTCTGCTCACTGCATCCGCAAGCGCCTGGTCCCAAACCGAGGTAAGTGTGCTGCCGGTCAATGCTCACACGAGCCGCTATGGGAGCAGCTGGGAGTGCTCGCGAGGATTTCGGAGAGTCGAGGCAGCTTGCGTCGCCGTTAAAGTGCCGGCGAATGCCTATCTGAATTCCTTCGGGAGCGATTGGGACTGCAATCGGGGATACCGTAAGGCCGATCAAGGGTGCACAGCGGTGAAGGTACCGGCCGACGCTCATCCGGACGATGCGCCTTTCGGCCCCGGATGGCAGTGTAATCGCGGCTATCGCGAGGCAAGTGGCAGCTGCACGCGCATCGTCGTGCCGGCGAACGCATATTCCGTGGAATCATCCTACAGCCGCGGTTGGGAATGCGATCGCGGTTATCGCCTCGACGGCGAGAAGTGCACAGCGGTGAGAGTGCCGGAAAACGGATTTCTGCTGCGCGCCGGCGATGAGTGGGCATGCGAACGAGGACTAATGAAGCGCGCCGCTGCCTGCGTGCCGGTTGAGGTACCCGCGAACGGCTATCTGGACACGAGAGGCAACGACTGGAAATGTGAGCGAGGATTCAGGCAGGAAGATTCGCACTGCGTAGCGCTGATTGTGCCTGCGAGCGCGTACCTTGACTATTCCGGCAATGGGTGGACCTGCGTGGAGGGCTTTCGCAAGCAAGGCGGAGCGTGCATACCCAACCAATGACGGAGGGGGCCTCGAGGCCATTTGAGGACCGAACTTTCTCATGTCAATCATCGTCCATCGGCGCGGGAGTCAGTGAATGGATACATCTCCTATCGTAGCCGTGGCCTGCTCCGCAGATGACCTTGAGGCCGTGTGCGAACTGCTGTCCGCCTTGCCGGCTGAATACAGTGCGGCCTTTATTGTGGTTCAACATTTCAATTCGGGCCGCGAGAAGTCGCTGGCTGAAGCTCTCGCCAAGAGAACGATTCTTCCAGTGATGCACGCGCACGACGGTGTGGTGGCGGAGCAAGATCATGTCTACCTGATACCCGCAAATACCACGCTGACAATGACCGGTCGCCGCATTCGCGTGACACCTAACGCAAGCAAACTCCATCATCCTGGGGATATTCTGTTCAGTTCGCTCGCGAAAGAGCGCGGCGATAGCGCGATCGGCGTGGTCCTCTCGGGCGAAGGCTCCGACGGTGCCCTCGGCATACGCGCGATCAAGCAAGGCGGCGGCACCACATTTGCGCAGTACCCGGGATCTGCGCGCTTTCCCGGCATGCCCATCAGCGCCATCGAAACGGGGTGCGTGGGTTTCGTGCTGCGCCCGAATGAGATCGCCCGCGAACTAACCCGTCTGAGCCGCCACGCTACGCCTCGCGCCAGCGTTGCAGGTAGCGTTCTTGTATCGGGAGGCAGGCTTAATGCACCGGTGATACTCGCGCCCGATTATGTCTAATTCCATCAGGCAAGCCCCTAAGTGCGCTACCGCACAGAAGGTGTTGCGGCGTCGGTGCAGCTTGCGATTCTAGGGAGTACGTGCGCACTTCAGGAGAGGTGCCGCTCGCCAGGACCGTACTGACGGCTGCAAATCTCTGAATGGGGTGTCTGTGCGCGATGTAGCAGAGTGGATACGTGGGACGCTTGCGAGCAGGCGCGAAGCAAAGCAGCCGCCGCCCGGGAAAGTTGTTCGCGGGGCGGTGCTTCACAACGTCGTTGCAGAGCGTGCGAAGCATCGCTTGCTGGTCGTCACGCACGGCACTGAGCGGTTGACTGACGACGATGGCGCGCCGATTCACATCTCTGAAGACGGGCGGGCCGCAGCGATCCTGTTCGTCGGCAGCACCACTGAACCCAGCCCCGGCGCGGCGCTGCTCGCTTGCGAGCCTGACTTTCCCCGTGTGCCTTTCGCCGAGGACGGCATTTTCATTGTCGATGCCGAGAGCGGCACAGTCCTCGAGACCGTGCCGTTCGCCGCCCTGAAGAGGGGGCCGCGGATCAACGGCGCTGCCCTGCACGACACCGATCCCCCGGGGCGCGCCCGAATCCTCGACAGCGTTGTCCGCGATATCACCCCGTACACGCGGCCGCTGCGCCAGGCGCGGTTGCGGGTGGAGGAGCTCGCCACGGCCAACCGTCGCAAGGACGAGTTTCTGGCGATGCTCAGCCACGAGCTCCGCAGCCCGCTTGCAGCGATCCAAAATGCCGTCCGTCTTCTGAACAGCCAGACGGGGGAGACTCCCCCGCGGCAGAGGACGCAAGCCCTGATCGAACGGCAGGTCCGCCGAATGACGCAACTGGTTGACGACCTTCTGGACGTATCACGGATCAGTCATGGACGGCTGCACCTGCAGCGCGAACGGATAGACCTCCGCGCAGTCGTGAGCAACGCCATCGAGACGCTTGAGTCGGACATCAATGAGCGCCATCACCGGCTGACCACCGCGTTGCCGGATGCGCCGGTGTGGCTGCAGGCCGACCCGTGGCGCCTGGAGCAGGTGTTCGTGAACCTGCTGGCCAACGCATCGAGATACACGGACGCGGGTGGTGAGCTGGTGGTGTGGGTGCATACGCGAGACGCTCAGGCCGTCGTTGGCGTCCGAGATTCCGGGATCGGTATCGCGCCCGACGCCCTAGCGCACATATTCGATCTGTTCAGGCAGGCGGATGAAGCGGCTCCGCGCTCCGAATCGGGGCTCGGCATCGGTCTCGCATTGGTGCGCAACCTTGTGGAGTTGCACGGGGGAAGCGTGACTGCGGCGAGTGCCGGCATCGGGCAGGGAAGTGAGTTTACCGTTTGTCTGCCGAGGGAAGCCCTCAAGACAACAAGCAGGAGCGCAGACAGATGAAACGAAACGGAGCAGCAGGACGTGACGCCGTCCACCGGATATCACCGGGGGCGAACGAGCCATTCACCGCAAGGATGAATGGTCTGGACAGGCTGGCACGCCCTCAGTCGGGCTGGGATCCGTATGAAGTGTGGCGGACGCGCGTCAAGGGATCCTCCACCGTGATGCAGGAGCGCGAACTCGAACCGTTACGCTAGCGGGAGAGGCTCGCGCCGAAAGCATGACGGGCTGGTCGCGGCATGAGGCATCAGCGCGGCCGCTTCGGATCACCGTTCGTACGGTGGCGCACGGAACATTTCCAAGGCAATCCGATAGTCTGTGAGTGCGATCCATCGTTTCAAGCCACCAATGGGTCGGTGCGACTGTCGCTGACAACCCAGTCCTTCGATCCCGCTTTCGAACCGGAGCACGGAAAATGCGCTCAGCAGTTGTCGTTGCCTGCATGCTCCTTGGCCCGTGCGCTCCCGCCGGCGCTCAGGTGAGCATCGGAATCAACCTGGGAGTCTACCCCGATCTTGTGGCGGTACCGGGCTACCCGGTTTACTACGCCCCCCAACTGGACTCGAACTTCTTCTTCTACGACGGTCTGTACTGGGTGTATGCACAAGATAGCTGGTACGCCAGTTCCTGGTACAACGGGCCGTGGGACATGGTAGCCCCTGAGTCGGTGCCGTTCTTCGTGTTGCGAGTCCCTGTTCGCTACTACAGACAGCCGCCTCAGTACTTTGGCGGCTGGGCTGCCGAAGGGCCACCCCGCTGGGGCGAGCACTGGGGTCGCGATTGGGAACAGCGTCGCAGTGGTTGGGATCGCTGGGACCGCGCCTCCGCTCCTGCGCCGGCTCCGCTGCCGACGTACCAGCGCGAGTATTCAGGGGAGCGCTATCCCCGTGGGGATCAGCAACAGGCTCTTCGGAACCAGAACTACCATTACCAGCCTCGCGAGGCGGCCGTCCGCCAGCAGTTCCAGCATCCACCTGCTCAAGAGGCCCGCCACCCGCCTGCCACAGAGGCTCCGCCACAGCGCCAGCCGCAGACCGAGCCTGCCCAGCAAAGTACGCCGCGGCCGGATATCCGTGGCGGTGGCACGCCGGTGGCCGCGGAAAGCGCTGTCGCCCCGGGACGGGCAGAGTCGCATTCGCCGCCGACCAGCCACGCAGCTGAGGCAACGCGTCCCCCGCAGGCCGAACGGGCTCCGCAGGCCGAACGGGCTCCGCAGGCCGAACGGGCTCCGCAGGCCGAACGG
>CATPBQ010000352.1 GCA_955652795.1 uncultured Steroidobacteraceae bacterium
CTGGGCCCGGTAGGATTCGAACCTACGACCAAGGGATTCACTTGGCCCCGGCGTTTCCGCCGGGAGTGGACTATCTCTTCACCCGTGCACGAACCGTGCGTGTGGGTGCGGGATGCTCCAAGCCTGTTATCAAGGGCGCTCGAGCCCTCAGGTAGTCTCTGCACCTTCCGCCGGTGTACCGGCGGCTCGGCTCAGGGTTGCCATGGGATCGGATCCCGAAGGTTTCCCTGAATTCATCCCGTCCACTTCGCGCGTTTCCGCGCGAAGGCACCTTGTTGATGAGTCCCCTGCACTAACCGCTGTGCTACAGGCCCAACCGCGGCGATTGTAGCAGCGCCCCGGGTGCTCAGTAGCGAAACAGTGCCCGTCGCTCGGGGCAGGTTGTTCGCGAAAACGCCTCTTCGAGGGTCCCCTGGAACCACGAGATCTCACTGACGCCGTGGCTGCGGGTAGTGGCGGTGCGGCGCCGGGCATCGTCATCGCGCCCGTTGCTGGAGCTCGGGGCGCTCTGAGCGGGGGCGGACTGCGGGCCGGGAACGGGCTGCGGCCGCTTGTTCGGGCAGCCGCCGAGGGCGATCGCAGCAATAACGACCGCAGCCGTCATGAAAAGCGACTTCATGGCAGGACCCTCTTGCCATCGCTGCACGCAACGTTAGCATGGCCCTCCTGCTACGGATACGCCGATAGGAGGTCGACATGAAGCTCTACTATTTGTCGGGTGCCTGTTCGCAGGCGTCGAACATCGCGCTGCGTGAGGCAGGACTCAAATTCGAGCTGGTCAAGGTAGACCGACACACCAAGAAGGCCGCCGACGGCCTGGATTTCAACGAGGTGAACCCCAAGGGCTACGTGCCGGCGCTGACACTGGACAACGGCGAGGTGTTGACCGAGAACGTCGCAGTGTTGCAGTACATCGCCGACCGCAATCCCGCGGCCAAGCTCGCGCCAGCCGCGGGCACGATGGAGCGCTACCGTCTGATGGAATGGCTGAGCTTCATCAACTCGGAACTTCACAAGGGGTTCTCACCTCTGTTCCGTCAGGATGCGCCGGAGGACACCAAGCAGTACGCCCGTAATCACCTGACGACCCGCCTTGACTATCTGCAGCGCGCCTGGGGAGCGAAGACCTTCGTGATGGGCGACCAGTTCACCATCGCCGACGCCTACCTGTTCACCGTGCTGAGCTGGAGCGGCCATGCCAACCTCGACATCAGCAAGTGGCCGCAACTGCAGCGTTTCGTCGAACGGGTGGGTGCGCGGCCGCATGTCATCGAGGCGCGCAAGGCCGAGGGGCTGAAGAACTAGCACGACCGACATTCGTATCGCGAGCTGCCGGTGGATGCCGGCCGTTTGCTGTTACCATCGGCAGCGTGCAGGCTTCGCACGTGAGAGGACGCAATGGCTACCAAACTCAACAAACAGCTGAAGCGCGAGATTGAAGTGGATGGCAAGCCCTTCATGGTCACGCTCTCGCCAGAGGGACTGAAGCTCACCGAGAAGGGCAAGCGCCTGGGACGTGAGCTCACCTGGAAGGACCTCGTCAGCGGAGATGCCGCCCTGTCAGCGGCTCTCAACGCTTCCCTCGGTCAGGGGAGTTAGGGATCCGGCAGCGATGACTCAGGAGAGCTTGCGGGAGCTGCTCGCCCGCGTGCACGAGCGCCTGGGCGCGAGCGGTTCGGTCGACCGCGAGTTGCGCCAGCTGCTCGGCACGGTGATGCGCGATATCGAGCGCGCGCTCGCAGCTGGCGCGCAGACGGCGGCGAGCCCGGCGAGCCTGGCTCCGGCAGCGGCGGCCCATACCCCGCGACTGGAATCCCTGGCGGTGCGGTTCGAGGCCGGGCACCCGGGGCTCGCCGAACTGCTACGGCAGCTCATCGACGCCCTCGGCAAGGCCGGCATCTAGAGCGAAGCAAAGCAACAGGGGTTTGCGGATTCGCTACTGAAGCGCTTCAGTCATCCATCAGGAAGCTGCGCAGCTGCTCGCTGCGGCTCGGGTGACGGAGCTTGCGCAGCGCCTTGGCCTCGATCTGACGGATGCGCTCGCGCGTGACGTCGAACTGCTTGCCGACTTCCTCGAGAGTGTGGTCGGTGTTCATGTCGATGCCGAAGCGCATGCGCAGCACCTTCGCCTCGCGCGGCGTGAGCTGTGCCAGCACCGAGTGGGTGGTCTCGCGCAACGACTCCATCGTGGCCTGATCGATGGGCGAGGCCACCGAGGTGTCCTCGATGAAGTCGCCCAGGTGCGAGTCCTCATCGTCGCCGATGGGCGTCTCCATGGAGATCGGCTCCTTGGCGATCTTCAGAACCTTGCGCACCTTGTCCTCGGGCATCTCCATGCGCACCGCCAGCTCCTCGGGCGTGGGCTCACGGCCCATTTCCTGCAGCATCTGGCGCGAAATGCGGTTCAGCTTGTTGATGGTCTCGATCATATGCACCGGGATGCGGATGGTACGCGCCTGGTCGGCGATCGAGCGCGTGATTGCCTGGCGGATCCACCAGGTCGCATAGGTGCTGAACTTGTAGCCGCGGCGGTACTCGAACTTGTCCACCGCCTTCATCAGACCGATGTTGCCTTCCTGGATGAGGTCCAGGAACTGCAGGCCGCGGTTGGTGTACTTCTTGGCGATGGAAATGACCAGGCGCAGGTTGGCCTCGACCATTTCCTTCTTGGCGCGGCGCGCCTTGGCCTCGCCGATCGACACGTCGCGGTTGACTTCCTTGACGTCGTTGATCGTGAGGTGATAGCCGCCTTCGAGCTGCTCGAGCTTCCTCTGCCGCCGCTCGATCTCGTCCCTGAACCTGGCGAGCGGCACGGAGTATTTCTTGCCGCCCTTGATGTGCCGCGCGAGCCAGCGCGAGTTGGTTTCGTTCTTCGGGAACGAGGCGATGAAGTCCTTGCGCGGCATGCCGGCGTCGCGCACCGCGATGATCATGATCTCCTTCTCGAGCTGGCGAACCTCCGCCACGTGCGTGCGCAGGTTGAGAATCAGCGCATCGAACATGCGCGGCGACAGGCGCAGCTCCATGAATTCGTCCGCCAGGCGCTTGCGCTGGCGCAGCGTCTTGGGATCGCGCGCGCCGAGCTTGGCGATGGAGCCGAGCACGTGGGTGTGGATTTTCGCGATCGAGGCGAAGCGCGCCGCGGCTTCCGCGGGATCGGGGCCGGTGTCGATGGCTTCCTCTTCGCTGTCGCCTTGCTCCTCGCCTTCCTCTTCCTCGTCGCGCTTTTCTTCCGGCGCGATCACCTCGACCTTGGTGGGGTTCTGCGGCTGTGCGATGACGTCCGGCGCGTTGGGATCGATGAAGCCGACGATCACATCCACCAGGCGCGCCTGGCCCGCCTTCACCGGTTCGTAGGCCCGCAGCAGGAAGTCGTACGTCGGCGGGTACATGGCGAGCGCGCTGCGCACCGCATCCAGACCCTCCTCGATGCGCTTGGCGATGCGGATCTCGCCCTCGCGCGTGAGCAGCTCCACGGTCCCCATCTCGCGCATGTACATGCGCACCGGGTCGGTGGTGCGGCCGAGCTCGGCGTCCAGGGCGGCGAGCGCGGCCGCCGCTTCCTCGATGGCCTCTTCGTCCGCCGGGGCGGAAGGCTCGGTGGCGAGCAGCGACTCGGTGTCCGGTGCCTTCTCGTACACCGGGATGCCCATGTCGTTAATGGTGTTGACGATGTCTTCGATCTGCTCCGGATCGACGATTTCCGAGGGCAGGTGATCGTTGACCTGCGCGTAGGTCAGGTAGCCCTGCTCCTTGCCGCGCGCGATCAGGAGCTTGAGTTGCGACTGCCGGTCTTCCGGCATGACCGGAACGCGTCGCTCGATGCCGAGCGGGCGCTTGTCGGCCGCCGCCTTGCCGCCGGCGGTGCGGGCATCGGCAGGGCGCGCGCTGTCGTTGATCTTCGCGTGCGCGAGCGCCGGGCGGGCGCCGCCCGCAGCCTTCTTCGCGGCCGCGGCGCCTCGGCGGTCCTTCTCGCGCGGGCTCGCCACGGCGGCGACCGCCTTCTCGGAGGCGGACGATTTCACCGGCTTGCCTGCTTGAGCGGAGGGACGCCTTTTGTGTGCTGTGTGGGGCTTGTGCTTGCGTGTCATGTGTCGGGGTGCGCTGGGGCGGGTTCACCCTATGTGCTGCCCAGGACGGGGCGGCTCAAGGGGGCGTCAAGGCAAACTCGCAATATTATTTGACAACGGTGAAATCACCAAATGCAAAACTAGCTTCCGCGCGCATCGCGGTGGCCCAGTTTTATGATAAGTCTTTGAAATTCCTCGAGTTCATGGGGTAACAAACTGCCCGCGCGGCTCTTGGTCTCGAGAGCCTCCAGGCGCCGTCCCGCCGCCAGATCCGCGAGCTTCCCGAGCGCGCCGCGAAGCTCGCCCGCGGCTGCGGCGGCATCGGTAATGACTTCCTCGCGCTCGAGGAGTTTCTGCAGCGCCTCCGCGCCCGCCCGACCGCTCCAGCGCTGGATGACCTGGGCGGAGATCTGAGCCGGTTGCTCGCGCAGATTGTCGAGCAGCTCACGCAGCAGGCCGATGCCGGCTTCCTCGCTCGTATCGAGTCCGGCGCGCTCCGCGAGGCTCACTTCACCCGCGATGGCCGGGTAGTGCAGCAGCCTCACGATCGCCTGCCGCACCAGACTGCCGCGTCCGGCTCCCCGGGTGGCAGGTGTGGGCCTGCGCCGGGCGGGCGCCGCCGGCGCCGCGCCCGCAGGGAGGTTGCGCCCGGAGGTCCACAGCTCAGCCAGGCGCTGCGGGGGCAGGCCCACGACCTGCGCGAGCCGCTCGAGCAGCAACTCGCGGTAGACACCTTCCGGAACCCTCGCGAACAGTGGCCGCGCACTTTCCGCAAAGCGCGCGCGTCCGTCGGCGTGTGCCAGCTCGCTCTGCTCCGACAACTCCTGCACCAGGTACTCCGACAACGGCACGGCGCTCTGCAGACGCTGCTCGAACGCTTCGCGACCTTCCGCGCCTACCAGCGTGTCGGGATCGTGACCCTCCGGCAGGAACAGGAAGCGGATCTCGCGTCCTTCGCGCGCCTCCGGCAGCGCCTGTTGCAGCGCGCGCCACGCCGCCGCACGCCCGGCGCGATCGCCGTCAAAGGCGAACACCACCGCGGGCACGAGGCGAAAGATGCGCCGGAAGTGCTCGGGCGTGGTCGCGGTGCCGAGCGTGGCCAGCGCGTAGTCGACCCCCGACTGATGCAGCCGCACGACATCCATATAGCCTTCGACTACGACCAACCGCGTGAGGTTGGGACGCGCGCGCCGTGTCTCGTAGATGCCGTATAGCTCGCGACCCTTGTGAAACAGCACCGTCTCGGGGGAGTTGAGGTATTTCGGCTCCCCCGCATCGATGATGCGTCCGCCGAAGGCGATCACGCGGCCACGGGCATCGCGGATGGGAAACATGATGCGGTCACGGAAGCGGTCGTAGTGACGCTCGCCGTCGCGCACCTGGCCGCGCTCACGCTCGACGATCAGGCCGGCGTCGGCGAGGCGCTGGCGGTCGGCGTCAGCGGCGCCGAAGCGCCGCAACACCTCGTTCCACGAGTTCGCCGCGTAGCCAAGACCGAAGCGCGCGATGGTTTCCGGTGCGAGTCCACGTTGCGCGAGGTAATCGCGGGCGCGTGCATCGCGCGCCAGGCCCTGCGCGTAGAAGCCCGCGACCCGTGCCATCAGTTCGAACAGCGGCTCATCGGCGCGCCGCGCGCTGCTGTCGACGCCGCCCTCGTGCGGGACTTCCAGCCCCAGCCGCGTGGCGAGCTCCTCGACGGCCTCCGGAAACGCCATATGATCGTGATCCATGAGGAAGCCGAGCACCGTACCGTGCTTGCCGCAGCCGAAGCAGTGATAGAACTGCTTGTCGGGGCTCACCCAGAAGGACGGGGTCTTCTCGTTGTGGAACGGGCAGCAGGCCTTGTACTCGCGACCGGCCTTCTTCAGCTGCACGCGTGCGCCGATCACCTCCACGATGTCGGCGCGGGCGATCAGCTCGTCGATGAAGTTCTGGGGGATGCGTCCCAAACGTATGGCCGCGCCACGAAGAAAATCAGCCCAGTCTCTGCTTGATCCGCGCGCTGACCGCACCCATGTCGGCGCGGCCCTGGGCCCTGGGCTTCACGACCGCCATGACCTTGCCCATGTCCTTGATCGAGGCCGCGCCGGTCGCGGCGATCGCCTCGCCGATCAGCGCATCGATCTGCGCCTCGCTCATCTGCGCGGGCAGGTAGCCCTGCAGCACGGTGATCTCGGCAGTTTCCCTGGCCACCAGGTCGGCGCGTCCGCCGCTTTCAAACTGGGTGATGGCCTCGCGACGCTGTTTGATCATTTTATCCAGGACCGCGAGCACCTGGCCGTCGTCGAGCATGATGCGCTCATCGACTTCGCGCTGCTTGATCGCGGCCAGCGCCAGGCGGATCGCGGCGAGCCGCTCTTTCTCGCCGGCCCGCATCGCGCTCTTCATGTCCTCGGTGATGCGTTCCCTGAGCGCCATGGC
>CATPBQ010000353.1 GCA_955652795.1 uncultured Steroidobacteraceae bacterium
CCCCACGCCACTCCGATCACCAGACTGACCAGGCTCGCGAGTACGCTGATGAGCAGCGACAGACGCACCCCGTAGAGGGTGCGTACGAACAGATCGCGTCCCAGGCGGTCGGTGCCAAACCAATGCGCACCGTTGAGGCCAGGTGGCTGCGCGAGGTGCTCCCAGTCGAGGCTGTCGTAGCCCCAGGGGCTTAAGTGCGGCGCAAGGACCGCAAAGAGCGCCATGACGAGAATGACGGCGAGTGCTGCAAAGGCGAGGCGGTTTCCCCTCAGGCGCCGCCCGGCATCGCTCCACAATCCGCCCGCGGCCGCCTCCTCACTCATGCCGCACGCCCGGATCCAGCCATCCGTAGATCAGGTCCGCGATGAGGTTGAGAAAGAGCGTGAGCGCCCCGTAAACCACGATCATGCCCATGACGAGCGGATAGTCGCGGTCGATCGCGCCCTCAACGAGGTAGCGGCCCGTGCCCGGCAGACCGAACACCGTCTCGATGACCAGCGACCCCGTCATCACGAACGCCACCGCCGGACCCAGGTAGCTCACTACAGGCAGCAGCGCGGGGCGCAGGGCATGACGCCACAGCACGCGCGCTGCGCCCAGGCCGCGGGCGCGGGCGCTGCGCACGTAGTGAGCGCCGAGCACCTCGAGCAGACTTGCGCGGGTGAGTCGCGCCACGTACGCCGCCACCGGCAGCGCCAGCGTCAGCACCGGCAGCACCAGGTAGCGCGGCGCGCCGTGCTGCCAGCCCGCGACCGGCAGCCAGCGCAGGTACAGTCCAAACACGAGCGCGAACAGCGGACCGGTGACGAAGCTCGGCAGCGCGAGGCCCAGGGCGGCGAGCGTGGTGATGCAATAGTCGGCGCCGCGCTTGCGCCACAGCGCAGCCACAATGCCGGCGGGAATTCCGGCGAGCACGGCCAGCAGAATCGCCGCAAGTCCCAGGGTCGCCGAGAGCGGCAGGCCCTGGGCGATGAGCTCGGACACGGTGAAATCGCGCTGCCTGAGCGACGGCCCGAAATCCCCGCGCAGCAGGCCGCGCAGATAGTGTGCGTACTGCACCGTGAGCGGCTGGTCGAGTCCGTAGAGGCGCTCGAGGTTGGCCCTCACGGCCGGGGGCAGGGTCTGCTCCTGCTCGAAAGGCCCGCCCGGCGCCAGCCGCACGACACAGAACGAGACGGTGATGATGACGAGCAGGGTGGGGATGATTCCGGCGATGCGACGGAGCGCGTAGCTCAGCATGGCGGGGACTTTAGGGACGCGGCGCGCAATTCGTCAACGGCGCGGCACGTCCCGTCAACTCCCCAACGGGCCTGCCGCTATACTGCAAGCCCTATGAAACGCATCCTGGTCGGAATCAAGCGCGTCGTGGATTACAACGTGCGCATCCGGGTGAAGCCCGATGGGAGCGGCGTCGTCACCGACGGGGTCAAGATGAGCATCAACCCCTTCGATGAGATCGCGCTCGAGGAGGCGCTGCGCATCAAGGAGCGCGGCGGCGCCGAGGAGGTCATTGTCGCCACGGTGGGACCGGCGGACTGCCAGCAGCAGCTGCGCACCGCGCTGGCGATGGGGGCGGATCGCGCCCTGCATGTGCAGGCGGATGGCGTGGTTGAACCGCTCACTGCGGCGCGGGCGCTGCTGAAGCTGATCGAGCGCGAGCAGCCGCTGCTGGTCATCCTCGGCAAGCAGGCGATCGATGATGACAACGGCCAGACGGGCCAGGTGCTCGCGGCGCTGTGGAACCGCCCCCAGGCCACCTACGCTTCGAAGATCGAGCTCACCGCGGGCACGGCGCGCGTCACGCGTGAGGTGGACGCCGGGCTCGAGACGCTCGACGTGGACCTGCCGGCGGTCATCACCACCGACCTGCGGCTGAACGAGCCGCGCTACGTCAAGCTCCCGGACATCATGAAGGCGAAGAAAAAACCGCTCGATACTCTCACCCTGAGCGCCCTCGGGGTGGAGCAGCGCCAGCAGCTGAAGCTCGTGCGCTTCGAGCCGCCGCCGCAGCGCCAGAAAGGCGTCAGGGTGAAGGACGCCGCGGAGCTCCTCGAGGCGCTGAAGAAGAAGGGTCTGCTGTGACCGGCCGAGTCCTCATCATCGCCGAGCACGACGGCACCCGGCTCAACGCCAGCACCGCCAAGTGCGTCACCTGCGCCCACGGCATGGCCGGCGCGGAAATCACCATCGCGGTGTGCGCGGTGGACGCGGCGGCGGTCGCCGCGCAGGCGGCGCAGCTGTCCGGCGTCAGCCGCGTGCTGTGCGTCGAGAATCCGGCCAACGGCCCTGCGCTCGCCGCGGTGTGGGCGCCGCAGCTGCTCGCGCTCGCCGCCCCCTTCACCCATATCCTGGGCCCCTCGACCACCTTCGGTAAGGACCTGATGGCGCGGATCGCGGGACTGCTCGAGGCTCCGCAGGTGAGCGACATCATGGCCATCGAGAGTCCCACCCGCTTCCGCCGGCCGATCTACGCCGGCAACGCGATTCTCACGGTGGAGAGCAGCGGCGAGGGCAAGGTCGTGGGCACGGTGCGCACCGCCTCGTTCGAGGCGGCCGCGGGCGGTGGCACCGCGCCGATCGAGAAGGCGGCCGTGAGCGTGGAGCTGCCGACCCACACGCGCTTCGTGTCGGTGTCGGCCGCCAAGAGCGACCGCCCGGATCTGCAGACCGCCGCGCGGGTGATTTCCGGCGGCCGGGCGCTCGGCAGCGCCGAGGGCTTCAAGATCCTCTACAGCCTGGCGGACAAGCTGGGCGCCGCGGTGGGGGCTTCGCGCGCCGCCGTGGACGCCGGCTATGCGCCCAACGAGATGCAGGTCGGGCAGACCGGTAAGATCATCGCCCCCGAGCTGTACGTCGCGGTCGGTATCTCGGGCGCGATCCAGCACCTGACGGGCATCAAGGATGCGCGCACCATCGTCGCCATCAACAAGGACGGCGAGGCACCGATCTTCGAAGTCGCCGACCTCGGCCTGGTGGGGGATCTTTTCCAGATCATCCCCGAGCTCGAGCGGCTGCTGTAGCTCGCCTAGAGCTGGCCGAGGACGTATTCGGCCGCGGACACCTTGAACTGCCCCGGGGCCTCGACGTTGACGTGGGTGGCCACGCCGTCGCGCGCGATGATCGCGAAGCGCTGGCCACGCGTACCCATGCCATGGCCCTTGGCATCCAGTTCCAGTCCAAGCGCCCGGGCGTACTCGCCGTTGCCGTCCGCGAGCATCAGGATCCTGTCACCGACGCCCGAGGCCTTGCCCCAGGCGTTCATGACGAACACGTCGTTGACGGCCATGCACGCGATGGTGTCGACGCCCTTGGCACGGATCTGATCGGCCAGCTGCACGAACCCGGGCAGGTGCTTCGCGTCACAGGTCGGGGTGAAGGCCCCCGGCACCGAGAACAACACCACCAGCTTGCCCTTGAAGAGCTCGTCGCTGGAGAGATCCTTGGGACCGTCTTTGGTCATTCTCTTGAGCGTGCCCGCGGGCATGCGCTCACCTGCCTTGATTGCCATCGTTGCGTCTCCTTGCGGTCCAGCGTCCGGTCCATCATGCCTGCTTCGCGTGCAGGCTCCACAGGTTGGCGAGGCGCTCGAGCGAGGGATCCCCCTTCACCGCGTGGAAGGACTTGGTTGCGTCCTCCTTGTGCCCGGCCTTGAGCTGCGCGATGCCGAGCAACAGCCGCGCCTCGGTTTCGTTGCGCAGACCACCCTTGGTGAGGCCCTTGGAGATCTGGTCGGCGGCCTTGTCATACTGTCCGTAGCCGAGATAGGCGAGGCCCACCCCGACGTTCTTGACGCCAGTGGGCGCGGCGTCCGCATCCTTCTCGATCTTCGGCAGACTCGCCTGGTCCGTGGCCGCGGGTTTCTTGGCGGTCTCGAGCAGCCGCTGATTCTTGCTCTTGGCGCGCTGGTCGGTGAACACACCCTTGGCGAAACCCCTCTCCAGAATGTGCTGCGCTTCGCCCGGTGAGCCGGCCTCGAGAGCGAGCTGCGCCGCCTCGGTGTAATCCTCCGGACTCTTCAGCACGTCCACTTCCAACATGAGGCGGTAAGTCTGCAGCGTGTTGGCATCGTTCCCCGAGGTCTGCTGGCGCATGGTGTACAGCAGCTGGTACCAGTAGTCGGGCTTGGGGTAGTAGGTGACGATCTTCTCCAGGGCGCGGGTCTCGCACGCCGAATCATTGAGCTTCACGCAGGCGCTCAGTACCAGCTGCAGCGATTCGTTCTTGGGCGTCTGGCCGTTCTTGATCTTGTCGTCGACCAGGCTTTCCTCGAACCGCAGCGTGTCCTTCCAGTCGCCCTTCAGGTAGTACGCCTGGCCCACGAGCGTCCTGAGTTCTTCGTCCGCGAATCCCCCCTTGATGGCGCGGTTACCGAACTCGATCGCCTTGTCGTAGTTCTTGATCTGGTAGTTCGCTTCGGCCAGCTGCCGCACGCGCGTAGGAATTTCGGACTGCGGCGTGAATCCGTCATCGAGCTCCGCCTCCCACGCCTTCGCGGCCTCGGCGTAGTTCTGGGTGCGCGCGTAGGCGAAGCCCAGCATGTCGTTGATCAGATGCTGGTCATACGGGGTCTTGCCGGGGATCCCCTCCGCTTCCCGGAGCTTCGCGATCGCATCGGCATAGCGCTTGGCGTTGAGGTCGTTGTGGGCCTCGGTGAGAGGCTTGCCAAGCTTGGCGCTGTTGGTTTGCTTGCCCTCCGCCGCAAAGGCAGGCGTCGCAGATACCAGGCCCGCAGCCGCGATGATGGCGGCGCCCGCGGCGAGCGCCCGGATGGACAGTGCAGTGACCTTCATGGTGGTGTTTCGCATGGCTATCTAGTCCCTGAATTCAGCCACGTTGACGAAGCCCATCTTCTTCATGTGGTTGCGTTGCGCGGCCGCCAGCACCTTCGCCACGATCTCGTACTTGGCGCGACGATCGGGACGCAGGTGAATTTCCGGCTGCGGCTCCTTGTCCCTCTCGGCGTGAAAATAGCCCTCCAGCTGCTGCAGACCTGACACCGGAGTGCCGTTCCACACCACCGTGCCATCGAAGTCGATCTCGAGGTCGATGACCTCCGGCGGCGTGGGCGGGGGCGGGGGCGGGGTGCTCACGTTGGGCATGTCGAGCTTGACCGCGTGAGTCATGATGGGCAGCGTCACGATGAGCGTGACCAGCAGCACCAGCATCACGTCGATGAGCGGCGTCGTGTTGATGTCGCAGAAGGTGCTCCCGGCCGAACCGACACTCATTGACATGGCTTAAGCTCCTGGAAGTTCAGCGGTAGCCGCGCACGCCATGATCGGGCTCGGTCAGAAAGCCGACCTTTTGGATGCCACCGCGCTGGATCGCGTACATGACGCGGCCGATCGCTTCGTAGCGCGTTTCCTTATCGCCGCGGATGTGAATCTCGGGCTGCGGCTTCCTGACCGCGGCCTCCCTGACGTATGCGAGCAGCGCATCGCGACTGGGCAGGGCCTTGCTGTTCCAGTAGACGTTGCCCTCCTTGTCCACCGCGATGGTGATGTTGTCGGGCTTGGTCTGCGTCGGGATATTGACGGCCTTCGGCAGATCGACCTTCACGGTCTTGGTGATCACGGGAATCGTGATGAGAAAGATGATCAGCAGCACCAGCATCACGTCCACCAGCGGCGTCGTGTTGATGCTCGACATCACGCTCGGTTCGTCCGAGCTCGGGCCGACACTCATTGACATGAGCTACTCCTCGCGCGCTGCGGCCGAACCAGCCAGGTGCGTTGCGCGCACCCCCTTCGGCTCGCGCCGCAACTCACTTGCCGATCGCCGAGGCTTTGGCAGCCGCCGGGCGGGCACCGCCCACGCCGTCGGTCGGCATACGCGCGCCACTGACAAGATAGGCATGCAGGTCGCTGGCGAAGTTCCGCAACGCGTCCTGGAGGAGCTTGTTGCGGCCCAAGAGCCAGTTATAACCCATGACTGCCGGCACCGCGACGAACAGACCGATCGCCGTCATGATGAGCGCTTCACCCACCGGGCCTGCGACCTTGTCGATGCTCGCCTGGCCGGCGATGCCGATCGACACCAGCGCGTTCAGAATACCCCAGACCGTACCGAACAAGCCTACGAACGGTGCTACGGACCCGACGGTGGCGAGCAGGCCCAAGCCGTTTGACAGCTTGCTGTTCACCTGGTCGACGGCGCGCTGCAGCGACATGGTGATCCACTCGTGCAGGTCGATGCGGTCGGTGAGGCGGCCGTCGTGATGGGAGGCGGCACGCAGGCCGTCCTCGGCGATGCCGCGGAAGTCATCGCCCTTCTTCAGCCGGTCGACCCCGTCCTTGATCGAGGGTGCGCTCCAGAACTGCTTCTCGACGACGCGCGCGGACTGCTTCAGCTTGCGCTGGTCCCAGAGCTTCGTGAGCATCACGTACCACGAGGCCAGCGACATGATCAGCAGCAGGATCAGCACGGCGCGGGCGATGATATCGCCGGTGGCCCAGAGAGCAGCGAGACCGTAAGGGTTATCGGTTGTTGCGGCGGGTTGGTTTTCCATAGTTTTCCTCGAAGCAAAAAAAGCCGCACTTGACAGTGCGGCGTCTGGATCATTTGGTCATCTGGAACTTGATGCGGAAATCGAAGCAACCGTCAATGGGCTTGCCATCGTCGCTGCCCGCGACGTAACGACCCGCCTTGGCCAGGTTGAGCGCGCCCTCATCGAGCCGCGCGCTGCCGGAGGTTTGTGCGATGGTCGGCGCTGCGGACAATTTGCCGCTGGCCGCGACGCACACGTGCACGGTCGGTGCACCCTCCTCGTTCAGGCGCTTGGAAGCCGCAGGGTAGTAGTCTTCCGAGTTCGGAAAATTCTTGGCGGTCGTGGGGGCCTTGTGCGAGCCCACATGCACAGGCGGTGCCGGAGGGTGCGGGGTGGCGGCCACGGCCGTGATCGCGGTGGTCTGCGGGGCTTCCACCGGCAGGTCAATCGTGACGTCCGGCGGCGGCACTTCCACCGGCGGCTTCTGGAATTCCGGCGGCGGTGGGGGCGGCGGTTCCTTTTCGGTCTTGACCTCCTCCACGATGTCGGTCTGGATTGGAGGCGCGATCGCTTCGATCGCCCGGTGGGCGAGCCCGGTGGCGATCGCCCAGGCGATGAACACGTGCAGGCCGATGATGACCATGAGCACCACGCCACGGCGCGTCATGAAAAGGGAATCGTGTACGTAGACAGCCATGAGTTGTTAATCGTGACCTTGTCTGAACACACCAGGCCCTGGTGAGCAAAAGCAAACTAGCGTCTTTTTCGTTGCCCTCAGCCCGAAGGACCCGACCCCGGTCCCGGCAGCTGCGCCTGCCGGACTCCTTATCATACTTACTCGCGGCGTGCGCGCAGGAACGAATGCTGCGCGAACTGTAACCGCTGCCCTGTGCACTGACAACTCCGGCACGGCCTCATGAATTGCGCCGACGCGACTGTATCGGCTCAGTCACCGCTCCGCGCGAGGCGCTGCCGACGAGGTGCGCGTACTTGGCGAGCACGCCGGTGCGCGCGTAGGGTTTCGCCGACCGCCAGGCTGCGCGTCGGCGCCGCAGCTCCGCCGCCGGCAGGTGCACGTGGATCTGGCGTGCTGCAGCATCGATGCTGATGCGGTCCCCGCTGCGCAGCAGGCCGATCGGCCCGCCCACCGCAGCCTCGGGGGAGATGTGTCCAACAACAAAACCGTGACTGCCGCCGGAGAAGCGCCCGTCAGTGATCAGTGCCACCTGCGCTCCCAGGCCTCTTCCCATGATGGCGCTCGTGGGGCTCAACATCTCGCGCATGCCCGGACCGCCGCGCGGGCCCTCCTGGCGGATCACCACCACGTCACCGGCGCGTACACGGCCGGCGAGAATCGCCTGCGTGGCGCGCTCCTCGCCCTCGAACACACGCGCCGCGCCCTCGAAGCGCTCACCCTCCTTGCCGGTGATCTTGGCGACGGCGCCCTCGGGGGCGAGGTTTCCGTACAGGACCACGAGGTGGCTGTCCTTCTTCAGCGGGTCAGAGAGAGGACGAACAATGTCTTGGCCACTCATGTACATGGGAACCTTTTCAAGATTCTCCCGCAACGTATGACCGGTAACCGTGAGGCAACCCGGATGCAACAGACCGGCGCCGAGCAGCATCTTCATGAGCGGCTGAATGCCGCCGATCGCCACCAGCTCCGACATGAGGTAGCGGCCACTCGGCTTCAGGTCCGCCAGGACCGGCACCCGCCGGCCGATGCGCGTGAAGTCATCCAGCTCGAGCCGCACGCGGGCCTCATGCGCGATGGCCAGCAGATGCAGCACCGCGTTGGTCGAGCCTCCCAGGGCGATGACCACGGTGATGGCATTCTCGAACGATCGGCGTGTGAGGATGTCGCGCGGCTTCAAGCCCTCGCGCACCAGTCTCACGACCGCCTCGCCCGCGCGCCGGCAGTCGGAACGCTTGTCCTCGCCCACGGCCTCCTGCGC
>CATPBQ010000354.1 GCA_955652795.1 uncultured Steroidobacteraceae bacterium
GTGCAGCAGCCGCTGGAGAATCTCCTCATCGGGGATCTGCCGCCGCCGGATGCTCAGATCGCGCGACACACCCTCGATGAGCGCCACCACGTCCGCGTCCGGGATGCGCGTGCGTCCCTCATACCGGTAGAAGCCCCGGCCGCTCTTCTGACCCAACCGTCCCTCGCCCACCAGGCGTTCCAGGATCGGCGACCAGCGCTCGTCGGACGGTAGTTTGCGGCCCTTGCGGATGAGGAAGCCCACGTCGTTCCCGGCCAGGTCACGCATCGCCAGTGGCCCCATCGCAAAACCAAATCCCTCCATGACGCGATCGAGCTGCTCGGGCGTTGCCCCTTCCTCGAGCAGGAATTCGGCCTCCGCCCCGTAGAACATCAGCATGCGATTGCCGATGAAGCCATCGCAGTTGCCCGCCAGTACCGCGATCTTGCCGAGGGTCTTGCCGAGCGCCATCACGGTCGCGATGGTCTGCGGCGAGGTGCGTTTGCCGCGTACATTCTCCAGCAGCTTCATGACATGCGCGGGACTGAAGAAATGCGTGCCCACGACCTTTTCCGGCCGCGAGGTGCTGGCGGCGATGGCGTCGATGTCGAGGGTCGAGGTGTTGGTGGCGAGAATGGCGTGCGGGGCGGCCACCTGATCGAGCCTGGCGAACACCTCCTGCTTCACCTTCATGTCTTCGAACACCGCCTCGATGACGATGTCCGCATGGCTGAGCGCCTGGTATTCGCTGACGCCGTGAATCAGGGCGAGCGCCTGGTCCGCGCGCTCGCGCATCAGGCTGCCGCGCGCCACCGAGCCGTCGTAGGTCTTGCGGATGAGGCCCAAGCCCCGCTCGAGCGCCGCGCCCGACAGTTCCAGCACCGACACCGGGATGCCGGCGTTGGCGAATGTCATGGCGATACCAGCGCCCATGGTGCCGGCGCCGATCACCCCGGCGCGCCGGATCGGCAGCGCGTTGACGTCCGCACCCAGGCCGGGAATCTTGCGCGCCTCGCGCTCGGCGAAAAAAACGTGCACCAGCGCCTTGCGCTGCGGGCTGTCGCGGCACTCGATGAAATACTCGCGTTCGCGCGCGAAAGCCGCCTCTTTCGGGAGCGTGCAGGCGGCCTCGATGCTGTCGACGATTCTCCAGGGTGCGAGTTGCCCGCGCGCCTTGGGCTCGAGCTTGCGGCGAAACGAAGCGAACAGATCCGGACTGACGTCGCGAATGCGCTCGGCTACATCGCTCGTGATCCGCAGGGGGCGCTTTTGCGCAACGGCCTGGCGGGCGAAGGCGAGCGCGCCGGGCAGTGCCGGGTCGGCGAGCGCGTCCACCAGTCCCAGCTCGAGCGCGCGCGCTGCCGGGAGGTGAGCACCGGAGGTGATGGCCTCGAGAGCGGCCTGCGGCCCTGCGAGGCGCGTGAAGCGTTGCGTGCCGCCCGCGCCCGGGATCAGCCCGAGCCTCACTTCCGGCAGGCCCACCTTCGCGCTCGCGGCGGCAAGGCGCCAGTGGCAGGCGAGCGCGAGCTCAAAGCCTCCGCCCAGAGCCACGCCCTCAATCGCGGCCACGATCGGCTTCGATGCCGCCTCCATCTGCGCCTGCACCTCGCGCGTGATGGGCGACTTCAGCACCAGGCCCGAGGCCACCTCATTGATGTCCGCGCCGGCGGCGAACGTGCCGTCGGCGCCGGTCACGACCACGGCCTTCACGCCCCGCTCCTGTTCGGCCCGTTGCAGCCCCTGCAGGAGTCCTTCGCGCACCGCGAGGCTCAGGGCATTCACCGGCGGATTGGCAATCGTCAGCACGGCGACCTCGCCTTCCAGGCGATACTCTACGGCGGGCACTGAGGTTCTCCTCACTCGAGCGACAGCGGCGCGAATGCGCGCATTGTACGACCCGGCGCACGCGGCGCGAGCGCTGTCACAGCGCCCCGAAGCAGCTGCCGCTACACTTGCGCTGCATGGACAACGCGGATGCGGTCGTGGTCGGGGCAGGCGTCGTCGGGCTTGCGGTGGCGCGGCAACTCGCGCTGCAGGGCCGCGAGGTACTGATTCTCGAAGCGGACGCGCGCTTCGGCACCGGCGCCAGCTCGCGCAACAGCGAGGTGATCCACGCCGGCATCTACTATCCGCACGGCTCGCTCAAGGCACGCCTGTGCGTCGCGGGCCGTGAGCGCCTGTACGACTTCTGTGCCGAGCGCGGCATCGCCCATCGGCGCTGCGGCAAGCTCATCGTCGCCACCACGCAATCCCAGCTTCCCGAGCTGACCCGGATTGCCGCCGCGGCGCGCGCCAACGGCGTGGAACTGGCACTTCTGAATCGGGCCGAGGCTCTGGCGCTCGAACCACAACTCTCCTGTGCCGGGGCGCTGCACTCACCGCTCACCGGCATCGTCGATTCGCATGCCTTGATGCTCGCGCTCCTCGGGGAGGCGGAGCGCCACGGCGCCACGCTGGTGTGCGCCAGTCCCGTCACGCGTGTGGTGCTCGAGGAGCGGGCGGTCCGGGTCGGCGTGAATGGCGCCGAACCCGCACTGCGTGCCCGCACGCTCGTCAACTGCGCGGGCGTACAGGCGCCGGCGGTGGCGCACCTGATGGAGGGCTTCCCGCGGATGCACATCCCGGTGGCGTACTTTGCCAAGGGCAA
>CATPBQ010000355.1 GCA_955652795.1 uncultured Steroidobacteraceae bacterium
CACCACCACCGCGTCGTCCACGACGAAACCCGTCGCGACGGTGAGCGCCATGAGCGAGAGGTTGTCGAGAGTGAAGCCGGCGAGATACATGACCCCGAAGGTGCCGATGAGGGACACCGGCACCGCGACCAGCGGCACCATGGCGGCGCGCGCGCTGCGCAGGAACATGAACACCGACAGCACCACGAGCGCGACCGAGATCACCAGTGCCCGCTCGACGTCGCGCAGCGAGGCACGGATCGTCGGGGTGCGGTCCATGTACACATTGAGCGAGATGCTCGCCGGGATGGTGGCGCGCAGGTGCGGCAGCAGCGCGCGCACGCGATCCACGGTACCGATGATGTTGGCGCCGGGCTGGCGGAACAGGATCAGCATGACGGCCGGATCACCGTTGGCGAGACCGTCGTTGCGCAGGTCCTGCACCGAGTCGCTCACCTGCGCGATGTCGCCGAGGCGCACAGCGGCGCCGCTGTGGTAGCCGACGATGAGCGGAATGTAATCCTTCGCGTACATTGACTGATCGTTGGCGAGGATCTGCCAGCGCTGCTCACCGTTCTCGAGCGTGCCCTTGGGGCGGTTGACGTTGGTAGCGGCGATCGCGGCGCGCACGCCTTCCGGGTTGATGCCATAACCGTTCATCGAGGGGAGATTCAGCTCCACGCGCACCGCCGGGAGCGAGCTGCCGCCGACGTTGACATCCCCGATGCCGTTCACCTGCAGCAGCTTTTGCGCCAGCACGGTGGAAGCCGAGTCGTACATCTGGCCGCGCGTGAGGGCTTTCGAGGTGAGCCCGAGGATCATGATGGGCGCGTCCGCGGGGTTCACCTTGTGGTAGGTAGGATTGCTCGGCAGGCCGCTCGGCAGCAGCGCGCGCGCGGCGTTGAGCGCCGCCTGCACGTCGCGCGCCGCGCCGTCGATGTCACGGCTCAGCTCAAACTGCAGCGTGATGTGCGTCGAGCCGAGCGAGCTCGAGGAAGTCATCTCGGTGACCGCGGCGATGCGCCCGAGCGAGCGCTCGAGCGGCGCGGCAACGGTGGCCGCCATGGTCTCGGGGCTCGCGCCGGGCAGTCCCGCCTCCACGGAGATGGTGGGGAAATCCACCTGCGGGAGCGGCGCCACCGGCAGGTGCACGAACGCCGCGACGCCGGCCAGCACCACGCCCACGGTGAGCAGCGTGGTAGCGACCGGGCGCTCGATGAAGGGCCGCGAGAGATTCATGCTGCGCCCGCGCAGATCATGGGCTCAGGTGCCTTGCGTCGCCGGCGCGCCGGCATCCGGCGGCGTCGCCCCGCGCCGCCGCGCGCGCCAGCTCTCGAACCGCCGCGCCAGGCGATCGAAGTACAGGTAGATCACCGGCGTGGTGAACAGCGTCAGCACCTGGCTCATCGCGAGTCCCCCCACCATGGCGATGCCGAGCGGGCGGCGCAGCTCCGAGCCCATGCCAGTGGCGAGCATCAGCGGCAGCGCGCTGAGCATGGCCGCCATGGTGGTCATGAGGATCGGCCGCAGCCGCAGGAGCGCTGCCTGGTAGATCGCCTCGCGCGGCGCCTTGCCCTCACCGCGCTCGGCCTGCAGCGCGAAGTCGATCATCATGATGGCGTTCTTCTTCACGATGCCGATCAGCAGAATGATGCCAATGATGCCCACGACCCCCAGGTCCTGGCCTGCGATCATGAGCGCGAGCAGCGCCCCGACACCGGCCGAGGGGAGCGTGGAGAGAATGGTCACGGGGTGGATGTAGCTCTCGTAGAGCACACCCAGCACGATGTACACGGTCACGATCGCGGCCAGGATCAGCCACAGGGTGCTGCCGAGCGTGCCCTGGAAGGCGAGCGCCGCGCCCTGGAAGCTGGTCTGCACGCTCGCCGGGATCTGCAGCGCCTGCTGCGCCGCCTTGATGGCGCTGACGGCACCCCCGAGGGAAGCCCCGGGGGCGAGGTTGAAGGAGATGGTGGCCGCCGGGAACTGCCCGAGGTGATTGATCGCGAGCGGCGTGGTGCCCTCGCTGATTCTGGCGACGCTCGCGAGCGGGATCTCGTTGCCGTTCACGGTGGCGACGTACATGCCCTGCAGCGGCCCCGGGCCCTGCTGGTCCTGGGGCTTGAGCTCGAGCACCACGCGATAGATGTTGGATTGCGTGAAAATCGTCGACACCAGTCGCTGGCCGAAGGCGTCGTACAGCGCGTTGTCGATCGCCGCCGGAGTCACGCCGAGGCGTGCGGCGGCATCGCGGTCGATTTCCACGTAGGTCTGCAGCCCCTCATCCTGCAGGTCGCTCGCCACGTCCGCCAGCTGCGGCAGAGTCTGCAGGCGCGCCACGAGCTTCTTGACCCACACCGCGAGCTCATTCATGTCGGGGTCTTCGGCCGACAGCGCATAGAGCGTGCGGCTGACGCGCGCATCGATGGTCAGGTCCTGCACCGGCTGCATGTACACGGTGATGCCGTCCACCGTCGCGAGCTGCGGCTGCAGGCGGCGGATCACCCCGGTGGCATCGAGGCTGCGCGCGCTTTTCGGCACCAGGTTGATGAGGAGCCGCCCGCTGTTGAGCGTGGTGTTGACGCCGTCTACACCGATGAACGAGGAGACGCTCTCCACCGCCGGGTCCTTCAGCAGCACCTGTGCGAGGGCCTGCTGCCGTCGCGCCATGGCCGCGAAGGACACCGACTGCGGCGCCTCCGTAATGCCCTGGATGAGGCCGGTATCCTGGGGTGGGAAGAAGCCCTTGGGGATGAATACATACAGGATCACGGTGAGGATCAGCGTGCCGACGGCCACCAGCAGCGTCATGCGCTGGCGGTCGAGCACCCAGGTGAGAGCCCGCCCGTAGTGCTGCGCGAGGCTCTCGAAGCCGCGGCCGGCGATGCGCAGCACCCGGCTCTCCTTGTCCGGCCGTGGCGGCTCGAGCAGCCGCGCGCACATCATGGGCGTGAAGGTGAGCGAGACGACCGCCGAGATGAGGATCGCCACGGCGAGCGTGATGGCGAACTCGCGGAACAGCCGCCCGATGACATCCCCCATGAACAGCAGCGGGATCAGCACCGCGATGAGGGACACCGTGAGGCTGATGATGGTGAAGCCGATCTGCTGCGAGCCCTCGTACGCCGCCTTCAGACGCGCGGTGCCTGCCTCCACGTGCCGCGAGATGTTCTCGATCATCACGATCGCATCGTCCACGACGAAGCCGGTCGCGATGGTGAGCGCCATCAGCGTGAGGTTGTTGAGGGAGAAACTCACCAGGTACATGACGCCGAAGGTGCCCACCAGCGACAGCGGCACCGCGATGCTCGGGATGAGGGTGGCGGAGGCGCTGCGCAGGAAGAAGAAAATGACCACCACCACCAGGATCACCGCCAGCAGCAACTCGAACTGCACGTCCGCGATCGAGGCGCGAATGCTGATGGTGCGGTCGGTGAGCACCGCGACGTTGATCGAGGCGGGCAGACTCGCCTGCAGCTGCGGCAGCAACGCGTTGATGCGATCCACCGTCTGGATGACGTTGGCGCCCGGCTGGCGCTGGATGTTGACGATGATCGCGGGTGCGGGCTGCGGCTGTTGCCGGTCGGCAGCCCACGCCGCGAGCTTCACGTTCTCTGCCGTCTCGACCACGGCGGCAATGTCCGACACCCGCAGCGGCGCGCCGTTCTTGTACACCAGCACGATGTTGCGATAGTCGTCCGCGGACCTGAGCTGGTCGTTGGCGTCGATGGTGGAGGCACGCAGCGGGCCGTCAAAGCTGCCCTTGGCCTGGTTGACGTTGGCGTTGCCGATCGCGGTGCGCACGTCCTCGAGCGCGAGCCCGTGCGCGGCGAGCGCCACCGGGTCCACCTGGATGCGGATGGCGGGACGCTGGCCTCCGCCCAGGCTCACCAGGCCCACGCCCGGGGCTTCGGAGAGCTTGGCGGCGAGGCGCGTGTCGACCAGGTCTTCGACCTTGGTGAGCGGCAGGGTCGTGGAGCTGACGGCGAGGGAGAGGATGGGTGCGTCCGCGGGATTCACCTTGCTGTATACCGGTGGCATCGGCAGGTCGGTCGGCAGGAAGGAGCTCGCGGCGTTGATCGCCGCCTGCACTTCCTGCTCGGCCGTGTCGAGCGAGAGCGCCAGCGAGAACTGCAGCGTGATCACCGAGGCGCCGCCGGAGCTCGAAGAGGTCATCTGCGACAGGCCCGGCATCTGGCCGAACTGGCGCTCGAGCGGCGCGGTGATCGCGGAGGTCGTCACGTCGGGGCTCGCGCCCGGGTACAGGGTCGTCACCTGGATGGTCGGGTAGTCGACTTGCGGGAGCGCCGAGACCGACAGAGCCCGGTAGCCGATCACGCCCGCCAGCAGAATCGACAACATGAGCAGCCACGTCGCGACGGGGCGCTCGATGAAAATCGCCGACGGATTCACGACGTCGTCCGCGTGGGCGCGCTCGTCGCGGTGGCGCGGCGCCGGTGCGGGGCGGGGGTCGGCGGCGGTGTGCCCGGGGCCGCCGCGCCGCGGCTGTTGTCGGCGATCAACGCGACCTGCGCGCCGTCGCGCAGCTTGTCGAGTCCGTCGATGACGACTTTCTCTCCGGGCTTCACGCCGTCCTGCACCGAGACCAGATCCCCGCTGGCAGGTCCGAGGCTCAATTTGCGCAGGCTCACCGTGTTGTTGGCATTGACCACATAGACAAAGGTGCCCGGCGCGCCGCGCTGCACCGATGCGGTGGGCACCAGCGTGGCGCCGGACACGGTGTCCATCTTGAGCCTCGCGGTCACGAACTGATCCGGAAACAGCGCATCGTCGGTGTTGTCGAACTGCGCCTTGAGCTTGATGGTCCCGGTGCTGGTGTCGATCTGATTGTCGACGGCGGCGAGCTTGCCCTGCGCCGATACCTTGCCGTCGCGGTCGAGCGCCTCGACCGGCAGCGCATCCCCGCGGCTCCAGTGCGGATAGATCTGCGCGAGATGCTCGGAGGGCACCGCGAACACCACGTAGATCGGGTGAGTCTGGGTCAGCACCACGAGCCCGTTGGTATCGGCGGCATGAACCATGTTGCCGGGATCGACCTGGCGCAGGCCCACGCGGCCGGCGAACGGCGCGCTGACACGCGTGAAGGTCAGCTGCAGGTGCGCGTTCTCGACCGCCGCCCTGTCGGAGCGCACCGCGCCCTCGAGCTGCTGCACGGTGAATCTCTGCGCATCGACCGTCTGGCTGGCGATGGAATCCTTCGCCAGGAGGCCCGTGTAGCGCTCGAGGTCCACGCGCGCGCCGGCGAGCTGCGCCTGATCCTTCGCGAGCTGCCCCGCGGCCTGGTTGAGCGTCGCCTGGAAGGTGCTCGGGTCGATCTGTGCGAGCAGGTCCCCGGCCTTCACCAGCTGACCTTCGCGGAACGGCACCTGCAGCAGCAGTCCGTCGACCCGGCTGTGGATGGTCGCGGTGTTGAGCGCGCTCACGGTCCCGAGCGCATCGACGGTCACATCGACACTGCCGGTGG
>CATPBQ010000356.1 GCA_955652795.1 uncultured Steroidobacteraceae bacterium
CATCGGGAGCGTATTCGAGCACCTGCACGGCATCCCGCGCGCGCACGTGCTGGCCGCGCTCGGGTTCACGGCGCTCAGCTACTGGCTGCTGACCACTTACGAAGTGCTGGCGCTGCGCTACCTGCGGCGGGCGATCCCGTACTCACGCATCCTGTTCACCTCGTTCATCGCCTACTCCTTCGGGCACACGCTCGGGTTCGCCGTCTTCACCGGAGCGGCGATCCGCTTCCGGCTGTACGCGAGCGCCGGCATCACCGCCATCGAGGTGGCGACCATCTCCGCATTCTGCAGTCTGTCGCTGGGAATCGGGCTGGCGACGGTCGCGGGACTGTCGCTGTTCTTCGAGCCCGCGCACGCCGCCAGGGTGCTGCACCTGCATCACCACTGGTCGGTGCTGGTGGGCACGCTGCTGCTGGGCGCGGTGAGCGCCTATGCACTGTGGGCGTGTCTGGCGCGTGGCAGGCTCGAGATCCGCGGATGGGCGCTGCGCGCCCCGGGAGCGGCGATCGGCCTCACGCAGATCGGGCTCTCGGTGATGGACCTGTCGCTGGCCGCGGCGGTGCTGTGGTGGCTGCTGCCGCCGCAGACGCACATCGGCTTCGTCACTTTCCTCGGCGTGTACGCCGCCGCGGTGATCGCCGGCATCGTGAGCCACGTGCCCGGCGGGGTGGGCGTTTTCGAGGCGGTGATGCTGTTCGCCCTGCCGGACGTGCCGGCGGAGGCGCTGCTCGGCTCGCTGCTCGCCTACCGCGGCGTGTATTACCTGGTGCCGCTGGTGTGCGGCACGCTGCTGTTCGCCTCCAAGGAACTGTCGGCGCAGCGCTCAGCGCTGGCCCGGGCGCACGAGCTGGCGAGCCTCTACATCGCACCGGTGGTGCCGCAGATCGCCGGCGCCCTCACGTTCCTCGCCGGGGCGCTGCTGCTGTTCTCCGGTGCGACGCCGGCGGTCGCCCAGCGGCTCGCGTTCCTCGACCAGTTCCTGCCGCTCGCGGTGCTGGAGGTGTCGCACCTCGGTGGCAGCGTCGTGGGCCTGGGGCTGATGGTGCTGGCGCGCGCGCTGTTCCGCCGCGTGCAGGCGGCCTATCACATTGCGGTGTGGTTGCTGCTCGCGGGCATGTTCGCGTCGCTCCTGAAGGGGCTCGATTTCGAGGAAGCGATCCTGCTCGCCCTGGTGCTCGGCGTGCTCATGCTCGGCCGCCGCGCCTTCTACCGCCCTACCGCGATTCTCTCGGAGCGCTTCACGCCGGTGTGGGTGGTGAGCATCGCCGGCGTGATCGTCATGGCGGTGTGGATCGGCATCGTCTCACACCGGCACGTCAGCTACTCCGACCAGCTGTGGTGGACCTTCGCCCTGCACGGCAACGCGCCACGCATGCTGCGCGCCTCGCTCGCGGTGATCGTGCTGGGCAGTGCCTATGTGCTGCTCAACATGCTGCGGCCGGCGCGTCCCGAGCCGGCGGTGGCGGGATCCGAGGAACTGGCGCGGGCGCGCGCACTGATCGCGAGCTCCGATACCACGCTGGCGAACGCCGCGCTGACCGGGGACAAGCGCCTGCTGTTCAGCGACGCCGGCGATGCCTTCGTGATGTACCAGATCGCCGGCCACAGCTGGATCGCACTCGGCGATCCGGTGGGCTCGAAGGACGGCGCCGAGGAGCTGGTATGGCGACTGCGCGAGATCTCCGATCACCATGGCGGTGAGACCGTGTTCTACCAGGTGGGCCCCGAGCGGCTGGCGCTGTACGTGGATCTCGGGCTCGCGGCGCTCAAGATCGGCGAGGAGGCGCGGGTGCCGCTCGCCGAGTTCTCCCTCGAGGGCGCCGCACGCGCGGAGCTGCGGCAATCGCACCGCCGCGCGCAGCGCGACGGCGCCACGTTCGAGGTCGTGCCACCGGAAGGACTCGAGGCGCTCACGCCGGTGCTGCAGCGGATATCTGATGCGTGGCTCGCGAGCAAATCGACCGGCGAGAAGCGCTTTTCCGTGGGGGCGTTCTCACCGCAATACCTGCGGCAGTTCCCGGTCGCCGTGGTGCGCTCCGGCGGAACTCCCGCCGCGTTCGCGAACCTGTGGACCACGGGAACCAGGGCCGAGCTGTCGGTGGATCTCATGCGCTTCGATTCGGACGCTCCGCGCGGCTCCATGGATTACCTGTTCATCGAGCTGATGCTGTGGGGGCGCCAGGCCGGCTATCGCTGGTTCAATCTCGGGATGGCGCCCTTGTCGGGCCTCGAAGCCCATCCGCTCGCCCCCGCGTGGCACCGGGTCGGCAACTTCATCTTCCGCTACGGCGAGCACTTCTATAACTTCGAAGGGCTGCGGCGCTACAAGGCGAAGTTCGAACCGACCTGGGAACCGCGCTACCTGGTGG
Source organism: uncultured Steroidobacteraceae bacterium (assembly GCA_955652795.1). GTDB lineage: Bacteria > Pseudomonadota > Gammaproteobacteria > Steroidobacterales > Steroidobacteraceae > 13-2-20CM-66-19. The sequence goes on from CATPBQ010000356.1 coordinate 2,370, forward strand.
CGCGTGGCGGCATCGCGTTGCCAAGGGTGCTGGTCGATGTGTCGGTGCTGATCGCCGGTGGCATGAAGGAGTTGTTCGCCAGATGATCGTGCCGTTGCCGGTCGCCGCGCGGGCGCGCCGTGCGGGCGCGCTGTCTGCCGGCATCCTCGCGCTCGCGCTGCTTGCCTGCGCAGCCGCGTGCGCCGCGGCCGCCACCGCCACCACCCCACCCTCAGCCGGCGCACGCCCGCACCCCAGGGCCGCCGACCGCACCTACTCCACGCGCCTGCCGGCCGGGCGCTTCGGCACCGTCACCGTCTACATTCCCGAGGGCAAGCCGCGCAGCGTGGCCATTTTCCTCTCCGGTGATGGCGGCTGGGAGCTGGGCGTGATCAGCATGGCGCGCGCGCTCATCGACATGGGAGCGGTGGTGATCGGTGCCGATATCCGCCAGTACCTCGACAGCCTGAAGAGATCGGCGCAGCGCGCCGGCGCGCCCTGCCAGATGCTCGCGGCGGATTTCGAAGCCCTGAGTCACCAGGTGCAGAAAGAAATCGGCATGAGCGAGTACCACGTTCCGGTGCTGATCGGGTACTCCTCGGGCGCGACCGTGGTGTACGCGACGCTGGTGCAATCGCCGCCCGGGACCTTCGCCGGCGCGCTCAGTCTGGGCTTCTGCGCCGATCAGGATTTTGCCACCGCCTCGCTGTGTCCGGGCGCCGGGCTTCACTACGCGCGCAACCAGCAGCACGAGCTGGTGTTCGAGCCCGCGGCGAGCCTGAAGCAGCCGTGGATCGCGTTGCAGGGGCAAAAGGATGAGGTGTGCAGCCCGCACGCGGTCGATGAGTTCGCAGCACAGGTGGCGGGCGCACAGGTGGTGAAACTACCGCTCGTCGGTCACGGCTTCGGGCTCGAGCACAACTGGATGCCGCAGTTTCGCGACGCCTACGCGCGCCTCACGGCGCGCGCGCAAACGCCGCAGCAGCAGCCGCCGGACATCGACGACCTGCCGGTGACCGAGGTGCACGCCAGCGGCGTGTCGGACGAATTCGCGCTGTTGCTCAGCGGAGATGGCGGCTGGGCCGGGCTCGATCAGGAGCTCGCCGCGCGCCTGGCAGCGAGTGGCGTGCCGACCGTGGGACTGAACTCGCTGAAGTATTTCTGGAGCGAGCGCACGCCGGAAGCGACCGCGCGCGACGTGGCGCGCCTGCTGCGCCACTACCTCGCGGCCTGGCACAAGCAGCGCGTACTGCTGCTCGGTTACTCGTTCGGCGCGGACGTGTTGCCGTTCGTGGTGAATCGCCTGCCGCCGGATCTGCTTGAGCGCGTGGCGAGCGTCAGCCTGCTGGGTATCGACTCCAACGCCTCGTTCGAGGTACGCATCGCGGAGTGGGTGGGGAGTAATGGCGCCGGTCCGCCGACCCGGCCGGAGTTGGCGGCGCTGCCTCACGTGCCGGTGCTGTGCATCTACGGCGAGGGCGAGAGCGACTCGATCTGCCCGGGGTTGTCCGCCGCCGGCATCGCGCGCGAGCAGATCGGCAAGGGACATCACTTCAGCGGCGAGTACGCGCTGCTTGCCGAGCGCATCCTCGCCTTTGCGAGGAGCGGCCGCCTGTGACATAACGCCGCCCGGATGGGCAAATCCAGGCAGGTCACTGCGACGGACAGGCACTCGGGCGCGCGCTGAGGTAACATGGACTCGAGGCGGCACACACAACAACACGAGCCGCCGTGCACGCTAATGTCCCTGTACATCGATTCCGCGAGCCATCTGCACCACGACCAGGAGAAGAACCTGGTGGTGACGTGCCCGCATTGTCAGGCGGTTGCCCACATCACCCCGACCGCCGTGCCGCGCTTCGAAGACCTGCAGCTGTACCGGCCGAATCAGGTCGGCCTCGTATACCTGTGTGACGCGTGCCACGCGCCGATCTTCCTGCGCTTCACGGTGCGCGTGTATGGCGCGACGCGCATCGAGCTGTCACCCCAGTTCACCGAGGTCGAGCGGGCGCGGGAGAAGTTCAGCTTCGCCTACGTCCCGGAAGACGTGGAGATGCTGTTCCGCGAAGCGCTCACCTGCTTCTCGCAGGGGGCGTTCAACGCGTTCGCCTCCATGTGCCGCCGCTCGGCGCAGGCGATGTTTGCGGACCTCGGCGAGTCCGGCAGGCTGCGCCTGTTCGATGAGCTCAACGCCGTGCGCGAGCTCGCCGACATCGCACCGGAGATCTTCGCGAAGATGAAGAGCGTGCTGTTCGGCGCGGAACTCGACGCGCGCTCCGCACTGCCGCTGCTCGACGGCTACGAGGCCGGGATCATGCTCGAGGTCGTCAAGGACCTGCTGTACGAGGCCTACGTCCGCAAGGGCAAGCTGCAGCAGGCCATCATGGTGCGGCGCTTCTTCCTTGACGAAACCAACCCCAACATCACGCCGCTGGCATCAGCGAGCTGAAGCCCCCGGCGGGCTCAATCAGTCCACGAAGCGGCGCGCATTGCGGAACAGGCGCATCCAGCCGCTGTGTTCACCGGCATCCCGCGGTCGCCAGGAATTCTGCACATAGCGGAACGAGCGCTCCGGGTGCGGCATGGTGATGGTCACGCGGCCATCAAGGTTCGACAGCGCCGCGATACCGAAGGGCGTACCGCTGGGATTGCTGGGATAGGTGCTGGCGACGCCGCCGTCGTGGTTCACGTAGCGAAACCCCACCAGGCCGCTCGCGGCGCACGCCTCGGCCGCGGCAGCCGATTCGAACTCCGCACGCCCTTCGCCGTGCGCCACCGCAATCGGCAGAATCGAGCCCGCCATCCCCTGCAGCAGCACCGACGGCGAGCGCAGCACCTCGACCTGCGAGAAGCGCGCCTCGTACTGCTCGCTGCGGTTGCGCACGAAGCGCGGCCAGTGCACGGTCCCCGGGATGATGCTCCTGAGCGCGGCGAACATCTGGCAGCCGTTGCAGATGCCGAGGGCGAAACTGTCGGGACGCGCGAAGAAGCGCTGGAACTCCTCGCGCACCCGCTGGTGGAACAGGATCGACTTGGCCCAACCCTCGCCCGCTCCCAGCACGTCGCCATAGGAGAAGCCGCCGCACGCCACCAGGCCTTTGAATTCCACGAGCGAGCGCCGGCCGCTGAGCAGGTCGGTCATGTGCACATCATGCGCCGCAAAACCTGCGCGTTCGCACACCGCCGCGGTCTCGGTGTGACTGTTGACGCCCTGCTCGCGCAGGATGGCGAGCGCCGGGCGCGCGCCGCGCGCCAGGTAGGGGGCGGCGATGTCCTCCTCGGGATCGAAGCTCAGCGCCACCGACAGGCCCGGATCTGATTCCGCGCACTGCGCGGCGAACTCCTCGTCCGCACATTGCGGCTCATCGCGCAGCCGCCGCAGGCGCCACGAGGTTTCCGACCACGCACGCCTCAGATCCGCCCAGGACTCATCGAGCTGCGCCGCGCCGATCTTCATCTGTACGCGCAACTCACTCACCGGCGCGCCCAGGTACAGGGCGGCGTCGGCGAGCTCATGGCGCGCCAGCAGTTCGGCGAACCCGGGCTCATCCCCGGCCAGAATCTGCACCACCACTCCGAGCTCCTCGGAAAACAACTGCGCCAGCGCCGTCCCGCGCCCCTCGGGGAGCGCGATGTCCAGTCCGCAGTGTCCCGCGAACGCCATCTCCAGCAGCGTCACAAACAGCCCGCCGTCGGAGCGGTCGTGATACGCGCGCAACATGCCCGCGGCGCGCGCTTCCGCGAGGGCCGCCGCGAAGCGCGTGAGCCGCTGCGGCTCGTCCAGGTCCGCGGGTTCCTCGCCCAGCTCCCCGTATACCTGCGCCAGCGCCGAGGCACCCAGGCGGTTGCGGCCGCCGGCCAGGTCGATGAGCCACAGTGACGTCGGGCGCTCATCGAGCTGCAGCGCGGGAGTGAGGGTACGGCGCACGTCCTTCACGGGCGCGAACGCCGACACGATCAGCGACAGCGGTGCCACCACGCTCTTGTGGACGCCGCCCTCGCTCCAAGCGGTCTTCATCGACAACGAGTCCTTGCCGACGGGAATCGCGATACCGAGCTGCGGGCACAACTCCTTGCCCACGGCGCGCACCGTGTCGTACAGAGCCGCATCCTCGCCGGCTTCACCGCAAGCGGCCATCCAGTTGGCCGACAGGCGGATCTGCGACAGCGAATCGATATCGGCCGCGAGGATGTTGGTAATCGCCTCCGCGACCGCGAGGCGTCCGGAGGCCGGTGCATCCAGCACCGCGACCGGCGTGCGCTCGCCCATCGCCATCGCCTCGCCTGCCGTGCCCTGATAGTCGGCGATGCTCACCGCCACATCGCTCACCGGCACCTGCCAGGGCCCTACCAGCTGATCGCGGCTGATGAGGCCGCCGACGGTGCGATCGCCGATGCTGATCAGGAAGGTCTTGTCGGCCACCGCCGGCAGGCGCAGCACGCGGTAAGCGGCCTCGCGCAGGCCGATGCGGGCAGTGTCGAACCGCCGGCGCCGCACGGCTACGCTCCGCGCCTCACGCGTCAGCTGCGGCGGTTTGCCGAGCAGCATCTCCAGCGGCATGTCGACCGGCTGGTCGCCAAACAACGGATCGAGCACCGTCAGCTGTGCGCTCGCGTCGAGCTCGCCGATCACCGCGTACGGGCAGCGCTCGCGCTCGGCGATGGCGGCAAGTTGCGGCAGCGCCTGCGGAGAGATGGCGAGCACGTAGCGCTCCTGCGCCTCGTTGCACCACAGCTGCAGGGGCGACATGCCAGCTTCAGCGCTCGGAATGGCGCGCAGATCGATGCGCGCGCCACGCTGGCTGTGCGCCACGGCCTCGGGCACGGCGTTGGAGAGGCCGCCAGCGCCGACGTCATGAATGAGCGCGATCGGATTGTCCTGCCCCAGGGACCAGCAGTGGTCGATGACTTCCTGCGCGCGGCGCTGCATCTCCGCATTGCCCCGCTGCACGGACGCGAAGTCGAGGTTGGCACTCGAGTTGCCGCTGCCGACCGAGGAGGCGGCACCGCCCCCCAGACCGATGAGCATGGCCGGGCCGCCGAGCACCACGAGCTTCGCGCCGACCGGTACTTCGCCCTTGTCCACGTGCGCGCGGCGCACGTTGCCGACACCCCCCGCGATCTTGATCGGCTTGTGGTACCCGCGTATGCTCTTTGCTCCTTCGCCGACCGCGAACCCTTCGAA
>CATPBQ010000357.1 GCA_955652795.1 uncultured Steroidobacteraceae bacterium
TGCGTATCCTACACCGTTTTGTATGCACTGCAAGAGAAATATAAAGTCCCAGGATACCCCTGCCTTGAGTGACAGTTAATACACTGATATTAAAGAAATTTATACGAGAATAACCCTCATAAATCTGGCCGGTAAACCGGGCAGAAGTTTTGCGCTGCACAGTAAGGATGATCACATGCGAAGGCCGGCGTCGACCTCGACGCAGCGGCCGGTGAACAGGTCGTTCTCGAATATGAAGCCGACCGCGTGCGCGACCTCCTCCGGTTCTCCCAGGCGCCCGAGGGGTATGGGTGAGGTGATCTTCGCGAGCGCCTCGGGCTTCATGCCTGCGACCATGGGCGTGCGAATGAAGCCCGGGGCGACCGCGCCGACGCGGATGCCGTAGCGCGCCAGCTCCTTCGCCCACACCACGGTCATCGCTGCGACGCCCGCCTTGGCCGCGCTGTAATTGGTCTGCCCCGCATTACCGGCTCGCGAGATGCTCGACACGTTGACGATCACGCCGCCGACGGCGAGGTTGATCATGCGCTGCGCCGCTTCGCGCGCGCACAGGAACACGCCCGTGAGGTTCACATCGATGACGGCCTGCCACTGCGCGAGCGTCATCTTGCTGACCACCCGACCGTCCTTCACCTTCACGAGCAGCGCATCACGCACGATGCCGGCATTGTTGATGAGGCCATCGAGCCGCCCGAAATCCGCCGTCACCTGGTCGAGCGCGTCCACCACGCTGTCCTCATTGGCCGCATCGGCGACGTAGCTGCGTGCCACCACGCCCACCTGCGTACAGCGCACGCAGCTGTCAGCCACGTCCTCGCGGTTGGTGTCCAGCAGGGCGAGATTGGCGCCCTTGCGGGCGAAGTGCAGGGCGAGGGAGCGGCCGATGCCGCGTCCGGCTCCGGTCACGAGAATGGTTTTGCCGCGAACATCCACGAGCGGATCACTCCTGCGCTAGCCGAAGGGGTAGGTAGTGCGCGCTATGCGCTTCAGCCGCGACGCTTGCCCGGATCGGGTTTGGATGGCGCGGCGGTGCCGGCGGGCGCCGCTGTGGGCGTAAAGGCCGATAGCATCGATGCCTGCATCTTGGCCCACATTTCCATGTTCTGACGCGCCATCTCCGCGATCGGCGCCATGGGTGTTTCGAGCGCCTTGGCCATCTCGGCCTGCATGAGGTTCTGTTGGCGCAGCAGGCCGCCGATGCTTTGCTCCAGGTACGACGTCAGCATCTGCTGTATCGGATTGCCATAGAAGCGAATGATGGCCTCGAGCAGCTGCACGCTCAGCACCGGGGTTCCGAACTGCTCCTGGTTGGCGATGATCTGCAGCAGGATGCTGCGCGTGATGTCATCCCCGCTGCGGTCATCCACCACCTTGATCCGCGCACCGCCCGCGATCAGCTTGCGCAGGTCATCGAGGGTGACGTGGCGGCTGTCCTGCGCGTCGTACAAGCGCCGGTTGGCGTATTTGCGTATCAGGCGTTCTTCGGCCATGTTTAGCGGTCTTTCAGCCGGCCACGCAGGCGCAAGCCCCGGGCGCGGGCGGCAACTCGACGGGTGAAATGGTAGCCCCAGTGTATGCAGCGCACAATGATGGCCTTCACGGTTCTCGCACCGGACCGCCCTGGTAAAAGAGAGGGTTTTTACCACTCCCTACCGCCTGTCAGCTGACGGCGTCACTGTCTTCCCGACCTCTGGTTTTCGGCAGCGCATACAACATGGAAACACCCTTCACCAGCGGCGCCTTCAGGCCCGACGCGGCCTTTGCCAGCGCCGCCGAGCGCTTCTTGGAGCTCCTGAAGACCTTTGGCATGCCCAGCGCGGGGGCGACGGGCGCGGGCCCGGACTGGTCCTCACTGGCCGGTCCGCTCGCCGGGCAGTTCGAGCAATGGCTGAAGAGCTCACAGTCAGCCGGTCCCTGGTTCGCCGCCGCCAACGCGGCATCGCCCGGTCTTGCCGCCTTCGGCCCGTTGCCGCTGGGCGCGGGGGCCGCCCCCCAACAGGACGCGCAGCGCACCTGGGATCTGGTCGCGCGGCTCGCGCAGCTGCAGGGGCAACTCGCGGCGCACTGGAGCGAGATCGCCAGCACCGCCGCGCGGCGCTTCATCGCGCGCCTGGGCGCGGCGGCAGGCGGCGCGCCGACGCTCGACAACGCCATGAAGCTCTATGAGCTGTGGGTGAATTGCGCCGAGGAAAGCTACGCCGCGACGGTGCGCAAGGATGACTTCAGCCGTCTGCAGGCGGAGCTTGCGAACACCTCGGCGGCGCTGCTGGTGGAGCAGCGCCGGCACGCCGAGACGCTGGTGCGCGCATTCGGACTGCCGAGCCGCAACGAAGTGGACGCGCTCTACGCTCAGCTGAAGGATCTGCGCCGCCAGCTCGCCGAGCTCACCGATGCGCCGCGTGCCAAAGCAGCGCGCGCGAAGCGGCCCGCGGCGCGGCCGGCGGCCCACAGGCCTCGCCATCGCACGAGGAAGCCGCGCGCTTGAGGCCGTTCGCCAGCGACGCCGAGGCGCTGTTTCCGGAACTCACGCTGCGGATCGCCGCCACGCTGGCGCGGCTGCGCGAGGCGCAGGGCGTCACGGTCGGCTGCTCGGCGAAGCGCGCCGTGTGGAGCTGCGGCAAGACGACTCTGTATCAGTATCTGCCGCTCGACGACGCGCGGCCGCGCGCCAGCGCCAAGCCGCGTGCCAGCGCCAGGCCGGTGCTCATCTGCTTTGCGCTCGTCAACCGCCCGTACGTGCTCGACCTGCAGCCGGATCGTTCGCTGGTGCGCCGGCTGCTCGGGGCGGGCTTGTCGGTGTATCTGATCGACTGGGGCGATCCGGACGATGCCGACCGCTGCCTCGATCTCGAGGACTACATCGAACGCCATCTCGGTGGCTGCGTGCGCCAGATCCTCGACAGCCACGCCAGCGGCGCGCTCGATCTGCTCGGGGTCTGCCAGGGGGGCGTGCTGAGCCTGTGCTACACGGCGCTGCACCCCAAACAGGTGGCGAATCTCGTGACCCTGACCACCCCGGTGGATTTTCACACGCCCGACAATCTGCTCTCGAGGTGGGTGCGTGGGCTCGACACGGAGCTCCTCATGCGCAGCGGCAACGTGCCGGGCGAGGTGCTCAACGCACTGTTCCTCTCGCTCATGCCGTTCCGCCTGACGCAGCACAAGTACGTGCGGCTGCTCGCCGGCAACTGCGATCAGCGCGCGGTGGAAGACTTCGTGCGCATGGAGAGATGGATTTTCGACAGCCCGCCGCAGGCCGCGGTCGCGCTGGCGCAGTTCGTCAAGTGGTTCTACCAGGAGAATCGCCTGGCCCGCGGGACGCTGCGCATCGGTGGCCGCAGGGTGGACCTGGGCGAGATCGGCCAGCCGGTGCTCAATCTCTACGCGCTCGAGGATCACATCGTCCCGCCGGATGCCTCGGCGGCCATGCAGCGCTACCTCGGCAGCGCCGATTACACCGGCTGTGGGATCGACACCGGGCACATCGGCATGTATGTGAGCCGCAAGGCCGTGCACGAGATCCCGGCCCGCATCATTTCCTGGCTGCAGCAGCGCCA
>CATPBQ010000358.1 GCA_955652795.1 uncultured Steroidobacteraceae bacterium
ATCAGCCGCGACAAGCCCGGCATCGACGGGGTACCAGGTCGACGATCTGATCATTGATCTCGGCCAACAGCGCGTTACGCGCGCCGGAAACGACATTCCCCTGCCGCACCTCTCGTTCGAGCTGCTGGTCACACTCGCACGCGCCGCCCCTGATCTGGTCTCCTTCGATCAGCTCACCGAACGTGTGTGGACGGGACTGGTCATTACGCCCGAGACCATCAGCCAGCGCGTGAAGCTGGTGCGCGACGCTCTGGGCGATGACCCGCATGCGCCTCGCTATATCGCCGGCGTGCGTGGCCGCGGCTATCGCATGGTGGCCAGCGTCAGGCCGCTCGCGGACCGGCGCCGTTCATCGCCCGCGGAGCCGGGTGCGCCCGCGCACATCGCGGGAACCGCCGGCGCCAGAGCCCCTGTGCTCGGGTGGCTGGGCGGGATATTGGCTGTAGCGCTGCTGCTGGCTGCGCCATGGGCGATCAGCCGTTACCTGCGTGGCCCGCAGCCTGCGGAACCCCTCGCCGGCGCACCGGGCTCGGTGGTCGTGCAGCCGCCCCGGACCATTGCCGTGCTGCCCCTCATCGACATGAGCCCGGCGGGCGGCAATGCGTATCTCGGCGACGGTCTCGCGCAGGAGTTGTCCGCCAGGCTGGCGCGCATCCGCGGACTGCGCGTCGCCGCGCGCACCTCGGCGTTTGTATTCAAAGACCGGCGCGCCGACGTACGCACCATCGCCCAGACGCTCGGGGTGCGCCACATACTCGAGGGCAGCGTGCGCCGCGAAGGCGATCACCTGCGCGTGACGGCCCAGCTCATCGACGCCGGCTCTGGATACAACGTCTGGTCGCAGACCTACGACCGCACCTGGCAGGATCTGCTGGCGATCGAAGACGATCTGGCGCGCTCCATCATCGGCACGCTGCAGGTCGTTTTATCGAGTGAGCTCGCGCAACGGGTCTCCCAGCCTCCGACCACCCATCTGGTGGCGTTCGACCTGTATCTCGCCGGGCTCGCGAAGCTGCACGGGCCGGCCGGCGTCACGCAACTCGAGGAGGCCGACGAGACCTTTCACCAGGCGCTCGCGCAGGATCCGAAGTTTGCGCTGGCGTATGCCGGACTGTGCCAGCGCTACGCCATGGGTTACGACCAGACACGCGATGCTGCGCTCGTCACGCAGGCCGAAGCAGCCTGCGGACAGGCGCTGAAGCTCGATGACTCGCTGCGGGAGGTCTCCGCCGCCCTCGGCCATCTGTACCTGGTCAGCGGACGCAACGTCCAGGCGCAGGCGATCTTTCGCAACGCGATCCGTGGCGACCCGGGCAATGCCGACGGTTACGTGGGCCTGGGCGAAGCCTACGACGGGCAGCAGCGCACCGCCGAGGCTGAACACTCCTATCGCCAGGCGGTCGATGTCGAGCCGACCTACTGGGCCGCACAGACGGCGCTCGGCAATTTCCTGTTTCGCCATGGCCGCTCCGCCGCGGCGGTGGCGACCTATCGGCGCGTCACCGAACTCATTCCCGCGAGTCCCCTGGCCTTCAACAACCTGGGGGCCGCGCTCGAGATGAGCAGTGACTTTCAGGGGGCCGCGACGGCGTTCGAGCGCTCACTGGCGCTGGAGCCGACACGCAGCGCGTACTCCAATTCCGGCACCGTGTACTACTATCTCGGTCGCTACGCCGACGCCGCGCGCATGTTCTCCCGCGCCACCGAGATCGCGGGCGAGGATCATCGCGTGTGGGGCAACCTGGCGGATGCACTCTGGCAGACCGACGCCGGCCGCGGCCAGGCGCAGAGCGACTACCGCCGCGCCATTGCGCTGGCGCAACGCAGCCTCGAGGTGAACCCGAAAGACGCGCTGACCTGGATCCAGCTCGCCTACTACAGCGCCCGTGTCGGGGATACCGATCGGTCCCAGCGCTACGCCAGCCGCGCGCTGGCGCTCGGCTCCGACGACGTGTTCGTGCACTACTACGCCGCACTCATCGCGCTCGAGCGGCGCGACTCCGCCACCGCGCTCGCTTCCCTGAGCCGTGCGCTGGGGCTCGGCTATCCGACGCAGCTGGTGCGCGCGGCGCCCGATTTCGTGAGTCTGCGCAGCGACGCGCGCTTCCGGCAGTTGCTGGCGCAGGCAGACAAGGCACCCGCTGGCTGACTTAGGAGACAGACCATGGCACCGATCAACATCCAGATCAGGAACGGCACTATCCTGTGCACGCCCGCCGACGGACACGTGCGCGCTCGACAGGGAACGGCGCTCGAATGGGTGAGCAAGGATGAGGAATTCACGCTCTCGTTCACGCTGCTCGGCGGCGGCAGCGCGTGGCCCTTCAACGAGCCTCAGAAAGGCGCGTCCCCGACCAAACACTTCAGGGGCACGCTGAAGGACGTTGACGGGGATGCGCCGGCCTACAAGTACACCGTCAGGATGGGCAGCAAGCTGCTCGATCCGATCATTATCGTGGACAAGTGATCCTGAAAAGGCCCGTCACACCGACGGGCCTCCCAATTGGCTGGGGGACTAGGATTGCTCGGCGCTGCGCGCCTCGGCCCTGCGGGCCCGACAGCTTCGCTCACGCGAAGCCGTCGTCCAACCGCGCTCGCAGACTCGCGCGGTTGTCGAACCTGCGGTTCTCATCCTAGTCCGCCGCGACTCCCGGCCTAGAAATGAAAAAGGGCCCGTCAGTTTTGACGGGCCCCTTCATTTGGCTGGGGGACTAGGATTCGAACCTAGGTAAACGGAGTCAGAGTCCGTTGTCCTACCACTAGACGATCCCCCACACGCAGCTGCGTGCCCCGCTGCGCCCCCAGGCTTAACGCTTCGAGTACTGCGGCCCGCGGCGGGCCTTGCGGCGTCCGACCTTCTTGCGCTCGACTTCACGCGCATCGCGCGTCACGAAGCCCGCGTCGCGCAGCGGCTTGCGCAGGCTCTCATCGTACTCGATGAGCGCGCGGGTGATGCCGTGACGGATCGCGCCCGCCTGGCCGGTGATGCCGCCGCCGTCGACCTTGACGGCGATATCGAAATTGCTGAGCAGCTTCACCGCCTCGAGCGGCTGGCGCACAATCATGCGGCCGGTCTCGCGGCCGAAGAACTCCTCGAGCGAACGGTCGTTCACCGTGATACGCCCGCTGCCGGGCTTCAGGTACACGCGCGCCGTTGCGGTCTTGCGACGGCCGGTACCGTAGTGACTGTGCTGGGTCGCTGGCATGTCCGGTCCTATTGAATCTCGAGCGGCTTGGGCTGCTGCGCCTTGTGGGGATGCTCGGCGCCTGCAAACACGTGCAGCTTCCTGAACATGCGCCGGCCGAGCGGGTTCTTCGGCAGCATGCCCTTGACCGCGAACTCGATCACGCGCTCGGGGTGCTCGCTGAGGAGCTTCTCGAGAGCGATCGACTTGATGCCGCCGATGTGTCCGGTATGGTGGTAGTAGATCTTGTCGGAGAGCTTGCGGCCGGTGACCCGGATCTTCTGCGCATTTACCACCACGATGTGGTCGCCCATGTCCACGTGCGGGCTGTAATCAGCCTTGTGCTTGCCCTTGAGGCGATGGGCAATCTGCGAGGCCAGCCGCCCGAGCGTCTTGTGGCTGGCGTCGACGACGAACCAATCGCCACGGACGGTACCGGGCCTGGCAAATACGGTCTTCATAGGGGAGAACCCTGGGACGGCCGGGGCCGAAAAAAGGCGGGGAAGTGTACTCAAGCAGGTGCACCAATGCAAAGGCGCCGGACGGTGCCCCTAAGGGGCCCTGCGCCCCCCTCGCGAGGGTTTGCCGGCGGTAATTGCCCTCTATAATAGAGGACTTACATATGGAGTCCGGTCGCCCTCTCGACTCTGCCATCGCCGCCCTTGACCGTGGACTGCGATCCGTCTTTGCGCCGGCCAGGACCTCCCGGCCGGTCCCGGGCGGTTCGGACCAGGCGCCCGACCCCCTGCCGGCTGCGGAGCGGCGTGCCAGCGCGGCGCTCATGCGCGTCAACCACGCCGGTGAGCTGGCCGCGCAGGCGCTCTATCACGGCCAGGCCTTCGTCGCCCGTTCCGCGGCGACGCGCGACATGCTGATGGCCGCGGCGCGCTCGGAATCCGATCACCTCGCGTGGTGTGAGACGCGCCTGAAAGAGCTCGCCGCCCGGCCGAGTCTCCTCAATCCGCTCTGGTACGCCGGATCCTTCGCCATCGGCGCGGCCACCGCGCTGATGGGCGATCGCGCCAGCCTGGGGTTCGTGGCCGAGACCGAGCGTCAGGTCGAGGGGCACCTCGATGATCACCTCGACAGACTCCCGGCAAGCGACACTCGCAGCCGTGCGATACTTAAGACCATGAGGGCGGAAGAGATCGCGCATGGCGCGGCGGCCGCGGCTGCCGGCGGCGCGCGTCTGCCCGCACCGGTGTGCGCCCTCATGCGGGCCACGGCCCGTGTCATGACGGGCACTGCCTACTGGGTTTGATGAGTCCTGAAGGTTGTATATCTCCCGGGAGCCGGTATGGAAGAGAACATCAAGCCCTTAAGCGAGATTCCCGCGATCAACCGGTTCCTGAGTTACTGCCGCATCCGCGCTGTCCCCTCCAAGACCGTCGTCATCCACGCCGGCGACCTGCCGGACGTCCTCTACTACATCATCAGCGGTTCGGTGGAAGTGATGATCGAGGATGAGGAAGGCAACGAAATGGTGCTGGCCTACCTCAACCGCGGGCAGTTCTTCGGCGAGATGGGACTGTTCTACGAGCAGCCCACACGCAGCGCCTGGGTCCGCACGCGCAACCAGTGCGAGCTCGCGGAGATGACTTACCCGCGCTTCCGGCAGATTGCCGCGGAGAGCCCCGGGCTGGTGTTTGAGCTCGCCACGCAACTGGCCACGCGCCTCGACCGCACCAACCGCAAGCTGGGCGATCTCGCCTTCGTCGATGTCACCGGCCGCGTGGCTCACGCCATCATGGATCTGTGCGGGGAACCCGACGCCATGACGCACCCGGAAGGCATGCAGATCAAGGTCAGCCGTCAGGAGCTCTCGCGCCTGGTCGGCTGCTCGCGCGAGATGGCGGGCCGGGTGCTCAAGGTGCTGGAGGAGCAGGGCCTGTTGCGCGCCACGGGCAAGACCATCGTGGTCTTCAACGCCCGGCCAAAGATGAAGACCCGCCCGGTCATCGTGCCCGCGAAACCAGCGGCCGCCGCCGCCACCAAGGCCACCAGCCAGCTCGACCTCGACGACGACGATGATGATGACGACGAGGACGAGGAGCCGTAGCGCGTAACCTGCGGCTCATGCCGCGCGCTGCGCCGTCAAGTGGCGCTCTGGCGCCGCATCTCCCGGATGGTCTGAGCGTAGTCGCGACTGCCGAAGATCGCCGATCCGGCGACGAACGTGTCCGCTCCGGCCTGTGCCGCCGAACGGATGTTATCGGTCTTGATCCCGCCATCGACCTCGAGGCGCACCGCGCGGCCTGCCCTGTCAATGCGGGCACGCGCATCGGAGAGTTTGCGCAGGGTGCTCGGAATGAACTGCTGACCGCCAAAGCCGGGATTCACCGACATGATGAGCACCATATCCAGCAGCTCGAGGGTGTAGTCGAGGTAGTCGAGCGGCGTGGCGGGATTGAACACCAGTCCCGGCTGGCAGCCGTGCTCGCGGATCAGGGCGATGGTGCGATCGATGTGTTCGGAGGCTTCCGGGTGAAAGGTGATGAACGTGGCGCCGGCGGCGGCGAAGTCCGGCACGATGCGATCGACCGGGCGGATCATCAGATGCACGTCGATCGGCGCCTTGACGCCGTGCCTGCGCAACGCCTCACACACCATCGGACCGACGGTGAGGTTCGGCACGTAGTGGTTGTCCATCACGTCGAAGTGAATGAGATCGGCGCCGGCGGCGAGCACCGCATCGACCTCCGCGCCGAGCCGGGCAAAATCGGCGGAGAGAATCGATGGCGCAATCCAGGCGGGCAGCATCATGGCCACAGTCTAGCCCATCGCAATCAGGCTCGGCCGTATGCGCCAAAAACTCAGGCTGTCAGGCGCGCGAGCGCTTCGCGGTACTTGTCGCTGGTGCGGGCGATGATCTCGGGCGGCAGTTTCGGTCCCGGCGCCTGCTTGTTCCAGTCGAGGGTCTCCAGGTAGTCGCGTACGAACTGCTTGTCGAAGCTCGGCGGGCTCACGCCCGCGCGATAGCCGTCCGCGGGCCAGAAGCGCGAGGAGTCCGGCGTCAGCACTTCGTCGATGAGCGTGAGCCTGCCCCCGGCATCGACGCCGAATTCGAACTTGGTGTCGGCGATGATGATGCCGCGGCTGCGCGCGTGCTCGGCCGCGAACCCATACAGTGCGAGCGCGGCGTCGCGTACCGCGGCGGCAAGCTCCGGACCGATGAGCGCGGCCACTTCCTCGAAACCGATGTTCTCATCGTGAGCGCCGAGGCGCGCCTTGGTCGCCGGCGTGAACAGCGGCTGCGGCAAGCGCCCGGCCAGCTGCAGTCCCGGCGGCAGGGCGATGCCGCATACGCGCCCGCTCCCCTGGTAGTCCCTCCAGCCGGAGCCGATGAGATAGCCGCGCACCACTGCCTCGATGGGCAGCGCCTTCAGGCGCCGCACGATCACCGCCCGCCCGGCCAGCACGGCGCGTTCGCCCTCGTCCCTGACCAGCTCCGCCGGCTCTCGGCCCGTCAGGTGATTCGGCACCAGGTGCCGGGTGCGCGCGAACCAGAAGTTGGAGATGCCGTTCAGCACACACCCCTTGTCGGGAATCGGATCGGGCAGCACCACGTCGAAAGCCGACAGCCGGTCGGTAGTCACGATGAGCATCGTGTCGTCATCGACGGCGTAGATGTCGCGCACCTTGCCCTCGTGGATGCGGGTAAGGCCGGTGAGTGCGGTTCGGTAAACGACGGGCGCCGGCATGCGCTTGGTACTATAGCGGCCCTTTGAGCCTGCGACACCCTTCGGGCCTGACGCGCAGCATGAGAATGAAATGGATCGGCAAACTCATCGGCGGCCTGCTGGGTGCGGTCGCGCTCGGGCCGATCGGGGCCGCGCTCGGTGTGCTGCTCGGTCATCAGTTCGATGAGCACAGCGATGAGCTGCAGGCGGGGCTGTCCGCGGGCGAGGACCTCGTTGCGATCGGCGAGCGCTTCTTCCGCGCCACCTTCCGCGTCATGGGCTACCTCGCCAAGGCCGACGGCCGCGTGTCGGAGCTGGAAATCTCCGCCGCGCGCGCCGTCATGGGCGACCTGCGCCTCGATGTCCCGCAGGTGCGCGAGGCGATCGCCTGCTTCACCGCCGGAAAGCTCCCCGGATTCGACCTCGGCAGCGAACTCGCCGCTCTCAGGCGCGCCTGCCGCGGCCGGCCCGACCTGCTGCGCGTGTTCCTCGAGATCCAGATACGCGCGGCGCTCGCCGGCAACAACCTGGAAGGCCCGGTGCGGCCCCATGTGGGACGGATCGCCGCGGCGCTGGGTGTCTCGCGCCTCGAGCTGGCGCACATCGAGGCAGTGTTGCGCATCCAGCGCGGCGGCTTTCGCCCGGGTGAGGCGCGCGGCGCCGGCGCTGCGGCGCGTGACCGCTCGCTCGAGGAGGCCTATAGCGTGCTCGAGACCACAGCGGGCGCGAGCAATGAGGAAGTCATCAAGGCCTACCGCCGGCAGCTGCACCACCATCATCCCGACAAGCTCAAGGCCAACGGCTTGCCGGAGTCGATGATGGCGCACGCCAAGCAGCGCACGCAGCAGATCATCGAGGCCTACGAACTGATCCGCGAGCGGCGCGGCATGACTTAGGCGCGCTGCGCCCACTCCTCGATGATGCCCTGGATGGCGCGCACGCCATCGGTCAGCGCCGCGGGTCCGGGCTGCAGGATGAGCGAGGACTTGATCTCGCGCACGTAGCCGTCGCGCACCGCGGGGATCGCGTCCCACCCGGGCCGCGCAGCCAGGCGCTGCGGCTGGAACTTCTTGCCGCACCACGAGCCGAGCACGATGTCGGGAGCGCGCCGCGGCACTTCCAGCGGATCGGCGATGATGCGATTGCGCCCCAGCCCCTCGCGGGCGAGCTCGGGAAAGCACTCCTCGCCGCCGGCGAGTGTCACGAGCTCGGACACCCACTGGATGGCGCTGATCATGGGATCGTCCCATTCCTCGAAATACACGCGCGGACGGCGCGCCAGGCCTGCTGCCCGCGCCCGCACCTGCGCCAGTCCCGCGCCCAGCTCATCCGCCAGCGCCTGCGCCTTGCCCTCGCAGCCGATCATGCCGCCGAGCGTGCGGATCATGCGCAGGATGTCCGCGACGCTGCGGTGATTGAAGACATGCACCTCGAGGCCGGCACGCACCAGGTCCGCGGCGATGTCGGCCTGCAGGTCGGAGAAGCCGAGCACCAGATCGGGCTGCAGCGCCACGATGCGGTCGGTACGGGCACTGGTGAACGCGGAGACTCGCGGCTTTTCGCGGCGGGCTCGCGGCGGGCGCACGGTGAAGCCTGAGATCCCGACGATGCGCCAGTCCTCGCCGAGCCGATACAGCGTCTCGGTCGTCTCCTCGGTCAGACAGACGATCCGTTGTGGAAATCCTGAAATTGCCGTCATGGGGCACCACAGCAGGGCGGTGAGCACTGTATCCTCAAGACATGGCGATGCGCATCTGGGCCTTTCTCGACTGGTGCTTCTTCGGACCGGCCACGGTGCGCGCCGGCCTGCTCGGGGGGAGTCTGCGCGTGCTGCGCTACCCGTATGCGGTGGTGCGTGACCTGTGGCGCGGGGAAATCAACCTGCGCGCCATGAGCCTCGTATACACGACGCTGCTGTCGATCATCCCGCTGCTCGCCTTCAGTTTCGCCATTCTCAAGGCGTTCGGCGGGCACCGCGACCTGGAACCGATCGTCTACGAGCTCTTTCGCCCGGTCGGCGGCGCGGCGGCGACCGAGCTCACCACGCGCGTGGTGCAGTTCGCGAGCCACGTCAGCAGCGGCGTGGTGGGGTCGGTGGGGCTGGCGCTGCTCGCCTGGACCCTGCTGGGCACCATCAAGAAGGTCGAGGACAGCTTCAACTTCCTGTGGCACGTGGATCAGCCGCGCAGCTTTGCACGGCGGCTCGCGGAGTACACCAGCCTGCTGATCGCCGGCCCGGTGCTGCTGGTGGGCTTCGTGGGGCTGTCGCACGCGGCCCTGAGCAGCGCGCCGGTGCAGGAGATGGTGCACCTGCCGCTGCTGCAACGCCTGCGCGGCACGGGCATCAGCCTGGCGCCCTACGCGATGGTCACGGCGTTCTTCACCGCCCTGTACATGATGGTTCCCAACACGCGCGTGCAGTGGCGTGCGGCGCTCATCGGGGCGCTGGTGGGCGGCATCCTGTGGGCCGCCGTCGGCAAGATGTTCACCGCGTTCGTCGTGTACTCCACGCGTCTCACCATCGTGTACGCGGGATTCGCGTTCGTGGTGGCG
>CATPBQ010000359.1 GCA_955652795.1 uncultured Steroidobacteraceae bacterium
CCACCACCTACCACGAGTACCGCGGCATCTTCGAGAAGGACCACGCGCTGGCGCGGCGTTTCCAGAAGATCGACGTGGTTGATGAGGCCGGCGCGCGCGCGCGGCTGAAACCCATCGCCGAGCGCGAAGCGATTGTCGAAGTGCGCCACATCGAGGATGTCGTGGCGCGCATGGCGCGCATTCCGGCCAAGAACGTCTCGACCTCCGACCGCGAGGTCCTCAAGAACCTGGAGCGCAACCTGAAACTGGTTATCTTCGGGCAGGACAAGGCGATCGAGGCGCTGTCCGCCGCGATCAAGATGGCGCGCTCGGGCCTGGGCGAGGCGCGCAAGCCGGTCGGCAGTTTCCTGTTCGCCGGCCCCACCGGCGTCGGCAAGACCGAGGTCACGCGGCAGCTCGCGATCTCCATGGGTGTGGAGTTCCTGCGCTTCGACATGTCCGAATACATGGAGCGGCACACCGTGTCGCGCCTGATCGGCGCGCCGCCCGGCTATGTGGGCTTCGATCAGGGTGGCCTGCTCACCGAGGCGATCACCAAGCACCCGCACTGCGTGTTGCTGCTCGATGAGATCGAGAAGGCGCACCCCGATGTGTTCAACCTGCTGCTGCAGGTGATGGATCACGGCACGCTGACCGACAACAACGGCCGCAAGGCGGACTTCCGCCACGTGATCATCGTGATGACCACCAACGCCGGCGCCCTGGAGATGGCGCGCCCCTCCATCGGCTTCACGCACGCCGATAACGCGAGCGATGGCCTGGAGGCGATCCGCCGCATTTTCACGCCCGAGTTCCGCAACCGCCTCGATGCCGTGATCCAGTTCGCGGCGCTGGATCCGCCCACCATCGAGCGCGTGGTCGACAAGCTCATCGTCGAAGTGGAGATGCAGCTCGAGCAGAAGGGCGTCACCATCACGCTCGACGATGCCGCGCGCAGCTGGATCGCGAAGAAAGGCTACGATCCCAAGATGGGTGCCCGGCCCATGGCGCGCACCATCCAGGAGCACATCAAGCGCCCGCTGGCCGAGGAGCTGCTGTTTGGCCGGCTCGCCGGAGGTGGTCACGTGCGCGTGTCGGTTTCAGAGGATGGCACGCAGCTGGCACTGCAGTACGAGCCGACGCAGCTGCCCACCGTGCCTGCCTAGGTCCTGTGCCTAGGTCCTGGAGCAGGACTGCGGTCCGCAGACAGTTAAGCGAACACTTAACTATGTGTCGGGGCGTGTCAGCGCGCGGCCGCTACGCGCAACCAGGGGGTCACCTGCCTCGATAGATGATGCGACCCTTGGTGAGGTCGTAGGGGGTCATCTCCACGGTGACCGCATCGCCGGTCAGGATACGGATGTAGTTTTTGCGCATCTTGCCGGAGATGTGCGCGGTCACCACGTGGCCATTCTTCAGTTTCACCCGGAAAGTCGTATTGGGCAGGGTCTCGACGACCTCGCCTTCCATCTGGATCGCGTCTTCTTTGGACATACCACCCTTAAGGGCTTCGGGGGCGCGAATTGGAGCACAAAGCGCGCTCCTGTTGCAATTTGCAGCCTCGACGAGTGCCGCGCTCGCGCGGCACCGCGCCTCAGGGGGCCGCGAGCGCGGCTGACGGCGTGCGCGCGTGCTCGCGCAGCAGGGCCTGGAACTGGCTGCGGGGGATGGTGCGGCTGCCGAGAGTCGTGAGGTGACGCGAGGGCAGCTGGCAATCGATCACCGCCAGAGTGTTGCGCCGGCACACCGCGACCAGGTGCGCGAGCGCGGCCTTGGAGGCGTCACGTTCGCGGCTGAACATCGACTCGCCGAAGAACACTCCCCCCAGGCGCACCCCGTACAGACCGCCCACCAGCGCGCCGCCGCGCCAGATCTCGATGCTGTGGGCGTGCTCGAGACGGTGCAGCTCGAGGTAGGCGGCGCGCATGTCGGAGGTGATCCAGGTGCCGGGACTTGCCGCGCGCGGCGCAGCGCACCCATCGATGACGGCGGCGAAATCGCGATCCATCGAGTAACTGAAGCCGCCGTTGCGCAGCGTCTTGGCGAGGCTGCGGGTGCAGTGAAACTCCTCCGGGAACAGCACCGCGCGCGGATCGGGCGACCACCACAGTACCGGCTGACCCGGCGAGTACCACGGAAAGATCCCACGCCGGTACGCGGCGATGAGGCGCTCGGGTGACAGGTCGCCACCGGCCGCCAGCAATCCGCAAGGTTCCTCCAGCGCCTGCTCGAGCGGCGGAAACCACTCCGGCGAGTCCTGCGGCGACA
This sequence comes from uncultured Steroidobacteraceae bacterium, assembly GCA_955652795.1. GTDB lineage: Bacteria > Pseudomonadota > Gammaproteobacteria > Steroidobacterales > Steroidobacteraceae > 13-2-20CM-66-19. The sequence continues at coordinate 2,248 of CATPBQ010000359.1, forward strand.
GCCAGGTGATGCTTTTCACGCGAGCCCTGCGGTACGCCGGCCGCGATAGGGGACGTGACCCTGCACCTCCAGCGCGTAGGCTTCCACGGCCCCCGCCTCGCGTGCCAGGTATTCGGCGATGGCGGTGCGGAACTGCGCATCGGCAATGTAGTGCGCAGACCAGGTGATGGCGGGCTCGAAACCGCGGCTCACTTTGTGTTCACCCTGGGTGCCGGGCTCGAAACGCGCGATGCGCCGCTCGATGCAGAACTCGATGCCCTGGTGGTAACACGCCTCGAAATGCAGGCTGTGGTAGTCGGCCGCCGCCCCCCAGTAGCGACCGAAGAGCGCCTCCTCGCAGCAGAAGAAGACCGCGGCCGCCACCACCGCGCGTCCGTGCACGGCGAGCTTCACCATGAAGGATTCCGGCAACGCGCGCGCCACCGCGCTGAAGAACGCGCGCGTCAGATACGGTTCGTGCCCGTGGCGCACAAAGGTGTCGCGGTGCAGGGCATAGATGCGCTCGAGGAGCGGCTCATCGAGCTCCCCGCCGAAGCGTGTCTCGAAGTGCACGCCCGCATCCGTGACGCGGCGGCGCTCGCGACGCGCCTTCTTGCGCTTCTCGGCGGTGAAGGTGCCCAGATAGTCATCGAAGCTCGCGTAACCGCGATTGGTCCAGTGAAACTGGCAGTCGCGGCGCAACAGCCAGCCGCGCTGCGCGCAGGCCGCGCGCGCCGGCTCATCGAGAAACAGCGCATGCACCCCGGACAATCCGTGGCTCGTGGCGTGCTCTTCCAGGTGCTCGAGCAAGCGCGCGGCCAGGGCGTCCCGGTCGAGATCGGCGCGTACCAGCAGGCGCGGTCCGGTCGCGGGCGTGAATGGCGCGGCGAGGGTGAGCTTCGGGTAGTAACGGCGGCCCACGCGCTCGTAGGCGCGCGCCCAGGCAAAGTCGAACACGAACTCGCCGAACGAATGCGTCTTGACGAACGCGGCCGCCGCCGCCGCGAGCCCCCTGGCATCGTGCAGGGCGAGGTAGCGCGGTTCCCAGCCGGTGCCTGGACCCACGCAATGCGTGCGCTCGAGCGCCGCGAGAAACTCGTGGCGCGTAAAGGGATTGCGGTGCGCGCCCAAAGCATTCCACTGCTGCGGCTCGAGCGCGTGGATGCTGCGGCAAAATTCGGCCTTGTCCCTGGGCATGGCTGTCGTGCGATCTAGCCGTGCGGCTGCGTGTCGAGCGTCTCGAGATAGCGGTCCGCATCGAGCGCCGCCATGCAGCCGGCGCCCGCCGAGGTGACGGCCTGGCGGTACACGTGGTCGGCGACGTCCCCGGCCGCAAACACTCCCGGCACGCTGGTGGTGGTGGCCTCGCCATCGAGCCCGCTGCGCACCGTGATGTAGCCGGCGCGCATGGCGAGCTGCCCCTTGAACAGGGCCGTGTTGGGGATGTGCCCTATGGCGACGAACAAGCCGCTCACGGCGAGCCCCTGTGGCGTGCCGCCGGTGAGCGGGCGCAGACGTACACCGCTCACGCCATGCTCGTTCCCCAGCACCTCATCGACCGTGTGGTTCCAGATCACCGACATCTTGCCCGCGGTCACTTCACGAAACAGCCGGTCCTGCAGGATCTTTTCCGCACGCAGCTTGTCGCGCCGGTGCACCAGCGTGACGTGTTGCGCGATGTGCGACAGGTACAGCGCCTCCTCGACCGCGGTGTTGCCGCCGCCCACTACCGCGACGCGCTGGTTGCGAAAGAAGAAGCCGTCGCAGGTGGCGCACGCCGAGACGCCACGGCCACGGAATCGCTCCTCCGAAGCCAGCCCCAGGTAGCGGGCCGTCGCGCCGGTGGCGATGATGAGCGCATCGCAGCTGTAACTGCGGGCGTCGCCGCGCAGCCTGAAGGGCCGCGCGGCGAGGTCCACGGCCTGCACGTGATCATTCACGATGTCGGTGGCGAAGCGCTCGGCGTGGCGCTTCATGCGCTCCATGAGCGCCGGCCCCTGCAGTCCCTCGACATCCCCCGGCCAGTTGTCGACCTCGGTGGTGGTCATGAGCTGTCCGCCTTGCTCCACGCCGGTGATCAGCAGCGGCGCGCGATTGGCGCGCGCGGCATAGACTGCGGCGCTGTAGCCCGCGGGGCCGGAGCCTAAGATGAGGAGGCGACTGTGCCGGGTGGTCGTCATGGAGCTTATGGTACCAAGCCCTATAATGGCAGCCGTCTATCTTAAGACGGAGAATCATGGGATTGGCTGAAACCTCCGCGGCGGCACGCGCTGCTTCGCGCTTCACATCGACCGTGACTCGCGGCTGGCGCGAGAGCGCCATCATCGCCCTCGGCATCGTGACGCTGGTGCTGTTCATGGCGCTGCTCACCTACAGCCCCGATGATCCCGGATTTTCCTTCACCGGCAATTCCGCGCCGGTGCACAATCGTATCGGCGTCATCGGTGC
>CATPBQ010000360.1 GCA_955652795.1 uncultured Steroidobacteraceae bacterium
GCGCGCGTGCGCTAGCCGCGCGCGTAGGCGGGCAGGCCTTGCGCGAAGTCGCGCAGCGCGCGGATGCCGCTGGCCTCGGCGCGGCTGCACCAGTCACGCAACTGCGCCACGGCGCGTGCCTGATTCGCGGACGTCCCGTTCCACAGCTGTTGCAGGCTGTCGCGGTACTCGACCACCCGGCGCAACACTTCGTGTCTCTCGAGCAGCTCGCGCAGCTTGCGGCGCGCCTCCTCGGCCAGCAGCGCCGGATGCCGGACCAGCAGCTTCGGCGCGATCACCGGCACGGAGCCGTGAGGCTCACGCCGTGCCAGCTCCCGGCACACGGGCAGCACCACGCGGCGCGCGTAGTCGCGCAGAACGTGCATGCGATTGGTGAACAGGGCGTTCACGGTGTCGGCGTCCAGGTCGCGCCGCCGGCGCTCGAATTGCGGACGCGGAGCGACCCAGCGCACGCGCGCCAACCCCAGGGCACTGAACAGGCGTATCCACAGCCAGCCGATGTCGATCTCCCAGCGCTGCACCGCGAAGCGGGCCGAGCGCGGGAACGCGTGGTGATTATTGTGCAGCTCCTCGCCACCGAGCAGCAGCGCCCAGGGCACGAGGTTGGTCGCGGTGGATGGCATCTCGAAGCTGCGGTAACCGACCGCGTGGCCGAGCCCGTTGATGACGCCGCCGGCAAAGAACGGCTGCGCCACCAGATGCACGGCGATCATCACGATGCCCGCAACACCGAACAGCAGCAGGTGCGCGGCGACGAACACCACGATGCCCAGGCGCGGGTAGCCGCTGTAGAGGCGCCGCTCGAGCCAGTCCTGCGGCGTGCCGCGCCCGTAGTTCTTCAGCGTCTGCGCATCGTGCGCGGCGACGCCGTACAGTTCATAGCCCTCGAATAGCACGCGCCGCAATCCAAACACCACGGGACTGTGCGGGTCGCCCGGCTGATCGGCGTGCGCATGGTGGCGGCGGTGGACCGCGACCCATTCCTTGGTGATTGCCCCGGAGCTGAACCACAGCCAGAAGCGGAACACGTGCCGCAGCGCCGGGTGCAGGATGAGTCCGCCATGGGACTGATCACGGTGCAGGTACAGCGTCACCCCGAGAAACATCGTCTGGATGGTGACAAACGTCACCAGCGCATAGCCCCAGACGGGCAACGCGACCAGACCATAGGGTGAGAGACTCATCCGGACATACTCCGTCGATCGTTATGTCAGTCTGGCGCCGAAGGCTACTGCAATTCCGTGACGTTATGACGAATTTCCGCTGCCCCGCTGCCGAACTTCACACTTCCGGCAACCGGCGCACGCCACCCCGCGGCCGTGCCGGCCCCGGGCGGCGCTACGCGCATCGCTCCCCTCATACGACCAGAACGATCTTGCCGATGTGCAGGTCGGATTCCATCAACTTGTGGGCGAGCGCCGCATCGGCGAGCGGGAAGCGCGAGTGGATCACGGGCTTCAGCCCGAGCGAGGCGAACAGCGGCCACACGTTCTCCCGCAGCGCGCTGGCGAGGCGGCCCTTGTTCTGCACCGGTTGCGACCGCAGGGTCGACGCGGTGATCGTGATGCGCTTCGCCATGAGCGGCCGCAGATCGAGCTCCGCCTTGGTACCGCCCTGCGTTGCGATCAGCGCGATCCGTCCCTCGAGCGCGGCGGCGGCCACATTGCGGGCCAGGTAGTCCCCGCCCACCATGTCGAGAATCACATCCGCCCCCCTGCCGTCCGTCGCACGCAGCGTCGCCTCGACGAAGTCGCCCTCGTGGTAGTTGATGGCCAGCTCCGCGCCCAGTTCGCGGCACGCAGCGCATTTCTGCGCACTGCCCGCAGTGACGATCACGCGGGCCTCGAACGCCTTGCCGAGCAGGATCGCGGTGGTCCCGATGCCACTGGCGCCGCCGTGCACCAGCAGGGTTTCGCCGCGCTGCAAGCGTGCCCGCTCGAACACGTTCAGCCAGACGGTAAAGAAGGTTTCCGGCAGCGCCGCGGCTTCCTCAAAACTCAGCTGCGCCGGCACCGGCAGGCATTGCACCGCAGGCGCGGCGACGTACTGGGCATAGCCGCCGCCGGCCACCAGCGCGCAGACCCTGGCGCCCTGCCGCGGCTCGCGCACATCCGGACCCAGGCGCACGACCTCGCCGGCGACATCCAGGCCCGGAATGTCGGTGACGCCCGCAGGTGGCGGGTAGAGGCCCTTGCGTTGCAGGACGTCTGGCCGGTTCACACTGGCCGCGGCGACGCGAATCAGCACCTCCCCGGCACCCGGTTCCGGGACGGCTCGCTGCACAGCGCGCAGCACCTGGGGCGGCCCGGGTTCGCGAATCTCGACTGCGGTCATGGTCTGGGGAATCACGATGCGCGGCATGGTGAGGTCGCGCGGCGCCCGGCGTCAAATCCGCTTCTATGCCGTTGGCGGCTGTGGCGCCTGCTCTCCGGCGTGTCGGTCGCGCCCGCAGCGCCGCTGAAAATGCTCGCGCATGCGCGCTCGTTCCTCCGGCGTCATGCTCGCCCAGCGTTCACGCCACATGCGCTGGCGCCAGTGACCGTGCCACCCGCCCCGTCCACGCAATCCCCCGAACAGAATCCGGCTCAACAGCAACAGGCCCACCGCCTGCCAATACTGCACCGCCGGACCGTGAAACAGACTCGGGACGAGCCAGTTCCACAGACTCATCACCACCAGGCTCAGGAGCGCGATGAGCGCGATCGCCAGCGCCAGAAACGCAGCCCCTTTCACTACCCAACGAGCTCGACCTCTCACATCGTTCTCCTCATGTCAGCAACCAATCGTCCCAGGCCGCCCGCAGCCGCCGCTGCAGGTGCAGCACCGCGTAGCGCTTGCGCGAGAGCAGCGTGTTGACACTCACCCCTGAGCGCGCCGACAGTTCCCTGAAGGAGAGACCGTCGAGCTCGTGGGCCACGAACACCTCGCGCTGCTCGTACGGCAGCTCCTCGAGCGCCGCCTCGATTTCCTCGAGCAGCAGCTCGCGAATGACGGAAGACTCCGCTCCGCCATCCGCGTCGGGCAGCAGATCCTCGAACGCTTCGTCGTGCTCCTCGCCGTCTGTCGCCGGCGGACCGGTGAGCCGCTCCCGGCTCTTGCGGCGAAAGCGGTCGACGATGCGATTGCGCGCCACCCGCGTGAGCCACGCGCCCGCCTGTTCCACCGGCCGCATCATGCGGTAGGCCAGCACCAGCTCGTACAGCGCGTCCTGCAGGACATCCTCGGCTTCAGCCGCATCGGCAGTCCGCCGGCGGATGAACGCCAACAGGCGCCCACGCTCGCGCTGCACGGTGGAGGCGATTTCACGGTCCTGCGCGGAAGCGGTCAGACGGTCGGTGAGCGCAGCATCCATCTGCCTGTTAAGACGACTGACGGCGGGAAATATTGTGGCGGGGAACAGGCGCGGGGCTGGCCCCCACCGAAGCGCGCCTCAGCGCGTTGCGACCGCGACCGCGGCTCCGGCCATGACCGCCCCGGTGCCACGCTGCACCCAGCGCACGGTTTCGGGCCGGGACAGGCGCGCGCGGGCACGCGCCGCAAACACCGCATACGCCCCGAGCACCGCGGGCAGCACGCAGCAGATCACCAGGGCGATCTCGAGGAATCCGCCGACGCTCAGGCGCTTGAGCTCCACCACCGTCGGCAGCACCGCGAGGAAGAACACCATGGTCTTGGGATTGCCGAGCGTCAGGGCGAGCGTCCCCGCGAACAGTTGCAGCGGGCGCTCGCGGCGCGGCGCCTGCGCAACATCGAGCGCGCCCGCCGGAGTCGTCCACAGCCGCCACGCCAGGTACAGAAGGTACGCGGCGCCGGCGTATCTGACCACGACGAACACCGTGTGGGCTGTCTGCGCCAGCAGCGCGAGTCCCGTCGCGGCGAGCGTGAGCCAGATGAGATCTCCGGCGAGGAAGCCCGCGATGAAGGCCGGCGCCCCGCTCACGCCTCGACCCAGGGCACGAGCCACCACCGCGGCCACGCCCGGCCCCGGGGAGGCGACCGCGAGCGCATACACGAGGCAGAAGACCGACAGGCCGTAGGCGGACATATCCTGAAAGTCTAACGCGCGCCGGCGGCGTCCGCGCGCCCGAGCGGCCCGAACCGCCAGATCAGAACCGGCAACACGAGGAGCGTCATGAGTGTCGAGGTGGCGAGGCCCCCCAGGATTACGCTCGCCATCGGCCCCTGCACCTCCCGGCCCGCCTCGCCGGTCCCCAGCGCGAGCGGCAGCAGACCCAGCGCCGTCACCAGTGCGGTCATGAGTATCGGCACGAGCCGCTCGCGCGTGCTGCGCAGCACCGTCGGCAGCGACCACTGCGCACCCTCGACCGTCATCAGATGCCCGAGGTGCGCAATCAGCAGGATGGCATTGCGCGCGACGATGCCGAACAGCGTGACGAATCCGACCAGCGAGCCGATCGAGAGCGTCGCGCCGGTGAGCGCCACGGCGAGCACCCCGCCGACCAGGGCAAACGGCGCGGTGGCGATGATGAGCAGTACGCTGCGCGCGTCGCGAAACGCCACCGACAACAGCAGCATGATACCCACCGCCGCGAGCGCCGAGTGCACCAGTAGCTCATGGCGCGCCTGCGCCTGGCCGCTCGCGGCGCCGGCGAATCCCAGGTACACCGTAGGCGGCAGCTTCACGCGACTCGCAATCGCCTTCTGCAGCTGCGCCACGAAACCGCCGATGTCCGAGGTCGTGGGGTTGAGAGTCACCACCTGCCGGCGCCGGCCCCCTTCGTGCATGATGCTGGTGCGGCCTTCGGTGAGGGAGAGCGCGGCGAGGTCCTTCAGCGGCACGGTCACGCCGTTCGCAGTACGCACCAGGAGTTGCCCGATCGCCTCCGGATCGACGCGCTCGGCGGGGGGCAGCCGCACGGTGAGATCGATCACTTTGTTCGCGTCGTAGACCTGCGCCGCGGCCGTACCCTGGTAAGCCGTCTCGACCGTGTCCAGCACGTCCGCTGCGGTGAACCCGTATTGGCCAAGCCGTTCGGGCCTCACGTCTACCCGCAGGAACGGCGCTCCCGAGGGCGCCTGCACCTGGACATCGCTGGCTTTCGGCACCGCGCGCGCAACGGCGGCAATCTCATCCGCCACCCGGTCGAGCTCGTCCAGCTCAGGCCCGAAGACGTTGATGGTCACGGGCGCGGTCTCACCGGACAGCGACTCACTCAGGCGGTCACCGAGAAATGTCAGCACCTCGGAGCGCAGGCCGGGATAGTGCTGCAGGACTGCGCGGATGGCAGCCTGGGTCGCTCCCTCGGCGCGGCCCGACATGTGCTTGAGCTCGATGTGAAACTCGCTGCGGTTCGGCTCCCAGGTGTCCTCGCCGGATTCCGCGCGCCCCATGGTCTGCTCGACGCTCAGGATGCCGGGGATCGCCAGCAGGTCGTGCGCCAGGCGCACGCCGAGGGTCTTCATGGCGGTGAGGGAGGTGCCGGGGGTGGCAACGGCCTGCACCACGAAATGACCCTCGCGAAACGGCGGCATGAGCTCGCTGCCAAAGAACGGCAACGCGGCCGCCGCGAGCAGCATCACGACCACGGAGCCGATGATCACGCGGCGCGGGAAAGCGCTCCAGCGGTGCAGCAGCGCCTCGTGCCGGTCTTTCAGGCGCGTGAGCCACGGTGGCTCCGCGTGCGGCTCGGTGCGCGTCAGCAGCAGCCACGCGGCGGCGGGTGTGACCGTCAGCGCCACGACGAGCGAGGCCAGCGTCGCCAGCGAGAAGGAAGCGGCCAGTGGTCCGAAGAAACTGCCCTGCAGCCCGGACAGCAGCAGCATCGGCGCCAGCACCAGCACCACGACGAAGGTGGCGTACACGACCGGCGCGCGCACCTCGACCGATGCGTTCTGAATGATCTCGCGAGCCTCGACGCCGTGGGCGTGCGTGCCACGCAGGCGCCGTACGATGTTCTCCACGCCGATGATGGCATCGTCGACCACCACGCCGAGCGCCACCGCGAGGCCCCCCAAAGTCATGGTGTTGATGGTCCAGCCGAGGGCGTCCACCGCGATCACGGCAGCGAACAGCGCCAGCGGAATGGAAACGAACGCCACCAGCACGCTGCGCAGGTCGCGCAGGAACAGGAACAGCACCAGTGTGATCAGCACCGCTCCCAGCACCACGTCGAGGCGGATGCCTCGGAGCGCGTTCTCGATGAAGTTGGCCGGCCGGTGCAGCCCGCCGTAAAGCGTTACGCCGCGCGAGCGCAGGGCCGGCGTGAGCTCCGCGAGCGCCGCCTCGATCGCGCGTGTCACGATGAGCGTGTTGGCGCCGTACTGGCTGGAGAGGTTCAGCAGCACGCCGGGTTTGCCCATGATGAGCGCGTCGCCGTACTTCGGCGCCACCCCGTCGGTGACGGTCGCAAAGTCACGCAGCCTCAGCGGCGTGGCGGCGGTGCTGGCGGCGGGCGCCGCCGCGACAGCGGGGACCACTGCAGCCCCGAGCGCCGCCACGTCGAGCGTCTGACCGCGGCTCTCGATAAGCACCCGCTGGTTGGCAGTTTCGATGAACCCCCCGCCGCGCACCCCGGTCGCGGAACGCACCGCCAAGACGACGTCGCTGAAAGCCAGATCGCGCGCGTTCAGCTCGCGCGGCTCTACCTGCACCTGCAGCTGCCGCTCATCGCCTCCGTAGAGCGTTGCCCGGGCAACCCCGGGAACCGCGAGCAGCCGCGGCCGGATGGTCCACTGCACCAGATCGCGCAGCTGCATCGGCGACAGCCGCTCACTGACAAAGCCGAGCTTCAGCAGGTCCATGGTCGAGGACGTCAGCGGCTCGAGCTTGGGCACTTTCACGCCCAGCGGCAGCCTTGAGGTGACCTGCCCCAATGCTTCGGCGACGATCTGCCGTGCGCGGTACGGATCGATGTTTTCCTGGAACACCACCGTGACCACCGACAGTCCGGAGATGGTTTCGGAGCGCACCGCCTGCACGCCGCTCGCGCCACTGATCGCCTGCTCGATCGGCAGCGTCACCAGCAGCTCCACCTGCTCGGCGACCAGCCCGGGCGCCTCGGTCTGCGCCAGCACCTGCGGCGGTACGAACTCCGGGAACACGTCGTACTTGGCGCGCGTCAGCACCAGCACGCCATACACGGCGAGCATCACCGCCAGCGCGCACACCACGAGCGGAAAGCGCAGGGACCAGCGGATGATCGCGGCGATCATTTAGTCCCCGCTGCCGCCAGCGGGACCTTCCATCCCCAGGAGCGCGGCGGCGCCGGCCGTGACGATGTGCTCGCCCGGCGCGAAACCGCCCGAGACGAACCACCCGTCGGCGAGCGGCTGGAAGCCCGTCACCTCGCGGCGCACGAACGTGGTCGGCGCCGTCTGCACGTACACCCACACCTGCGAGCCCTTGCGCAGCAGTGCGCCGCGCGGCAGGACTACTCCTGGAGCTGCGCCGGAGGCGGACAACTGCGCGCTGAGCATCTGCCCGACCGCAAGCGTGGCTTGCGCCCCGCCGAGCTCGGCCAGCACGCCGCGCGTCTGCAAGCGCGGATCCGCGACCGGCAACATGCCCAGCACCTTCGCCTGCATCACCGTTGCGGCGGGGCTGCTGTGCAGGCGGATGACGGCGCCCGCCGGGGGCACCGGCGATTCCGGGGGCAGCTCGACACGCACCAGCTCCGAGCGCACATGCGCCAGATCATTCAGCAGCGCGGCGCGCCGGCGGGCCGGAAGACCGGCCACGCCCTCGCCCCACTCGAGCAACAGGCGCCGCTGCGCGCCGTTCACGCGCTGCAGGTCTGCCTGCGCCTGTGCGTCCGCCGTCTCCAGCGCGCGCGCCGAGGCGGTGCGATCCTGCGCATACAGCTTGCGCGTGCGGCTGGCCTCGGCGCGCGAGGCCGCGAGACTGGCGGACGCCGCCGCCAGATCGGCATCGAGCTGGATCAGCGGTCCGGGGTCAAGCACCCGTGCGGTAGTCATGAGGCCCGCCGGCGCCGGCGCCGCTGCCAGGGCCTGCGTCAGCACTCCAAGACGTGCCTGCTCGCCGGCACTCACCGTGATCGGCTGCGGCGCGGCGCCGCTGACTTGCGCGGCATCCGCAGCGCTAACACCGATCGTCAGGGCCAGCAGCACGCCAAAGCTGCGGCGCGCGCTCGCGTACCTCGTCATCGCGTGACTCCCTCGTTGGCCACCGGCGGGGACGCCAGGGTTGCGGTGAGCGTGAGCTCCGGACCCTCGAGCGGCCGGCGCAGCGCATCCTCGAGGGTTGCGAGCGCCTCCTGGGCGGTGCGCACCGCATCCAGCACCTGCAGCTCGGCGAGGGTCTGCGCCACGCGTGCCGCAACCAGCTCGGTGCGGTCGTTGGCGCCGACGTCGAAACCGCGCGCAATCTCGGCGTAGATGTGCTGCGCGGCGTCGTAGACGGGCCCGCGTGCCTCGGTGAGGCGCACGCGGGCCAGCTGCCACTGGCGGATCGCCTCGTCGATTTCCTGCCACGCGCTCGCAACCGTGGCCTCCAGATGCGCGCCGGCTTCCTCGCGCCGGGCCTCGGCTTCGCCGATCGCGCCGGCGTTGCGGTTGAAAAGCGGCAGCGTGAGACCCAGGTTGAACTGGTAGCGCCTGATGCCGTGATCCCACGTATACGCGGGGCCCAGGTGCACGTCCGGGTACTGTCGGGCGACCTCCAGGCGCAACGCCTGCTCGGCCATGCTGTAGGCCACCACCGCGCCGTGCACGTCGGCGCGCGCGAGCAACGCGTCCTCGCGCCAGCGCTCAAGCGCCAGCGCATCGGCTCCGGGCGGATCGTCGAGCTGCTCCCACCCCAGCTTCAGGCTCGCGAGAGCCGTCACCGGCACACCGACCGTGACGGCCAGCGCGCTGCGCGCGAGACTCGCACGTCGCCTGGCATCGTGCAGCTGTTGTTCGTCCTGCAACGCATCCCGCACCAGGCGGTCGAGGTCGCCGCGAGTGGCGGCGCCCGCCTCCAGGCGCCGGCGAGCCATGTCGAGCTGGGCCGTGCGGTCGGTGTTGACGATTTCACGCAGCGAAATCTCCCGCTGGGTGATCAGCAGGTCCGCGGCCGCGCGCCGCAGCGCACTGCGTTCCTTCCAGGTGAGCTCCGCAAAATCGTAACCGGCCCGTTGCGCGCTCAAGTCGGCGAGCGTGATGCGCGCGCCACGCTTGGCTCCGGCGTCCAGCAGCCAATCGGTGGTAACCGCCCACAGCCACAGAGGCGAGCCGTCGTGCTGGTTCGCATACTCGGACATGAGTGTCACGGTCGGATTGGGGCGCTCACGCGCCGTGCGGGTGGCGGCGGTCGCGACTCGCGCGCTGGCGCGCCCGGCGGCGAGGCCGTCATTGAAGTACAACATTGCAACCAGCAGATCCGCGCGGTCCCATTGCGATCGCGGCCAGGCGCCGGCGCGCGCGGGCAGCTGCTTATCGAGGATGGCGCGCAGCTGCGGATCGCTTAAGGTGCGCTGCGTAAACTCGGTGGCGATGCGCTCGGCGGGGCGCGGGCGCGGGCTGTAGTGGACGCAGGCCGAGAGCAGCGCCGCGACCAGCCCCAGGGCGCCGCACAGGAGCCGTAGCCTGCCGCTCACTTCTTCCATTGCGACTGTAACGCCAGCTTGCCCGAGCGCCCCTCCACCGTGCCGGCCACGATACTGCAACGCGGAAGGGCCGCGAAATCCAGTTGCCCGGCGTAGGTTGCCAGGTCCGTCAGGCGGGTACTGCGCTGCTGCCAGGCGCGCAGCAGCCGCTCGAACGAGGGCAGATACGCGCCGCCTTCGAGTTCGGCGTGCAGCGTGAACACGTGATCGCGTGCGGGCACCGCGGCCGTGACGGTGAGCAGGTGATCGACGGGATCCACGCCGCGCAGCTCGGCGCGGCCGACGAGC
>CATPBQ010000361.1 GCA_955652795.1 uncultured Steroidobacteraceae bacterium
GAGGTCACCAGCCCCGCGCGCTGCAGCTGCTTGAGCAGCTTGCATACCGTAGGGGCGGCGACGCGCGTCTGCTCCGCGAGCGAGGCCGCGGTCTGCACGCGCCCGGGCTCGCCGGCGAGCGCGGCGAGCAGCACAGTGGCGTAGTCGGTAAGCCGGCTCATACGCAGCATGAGGGTGCACTCCGTAAACTAGGACTAGTTTAGTACTAATTGCAGGTGGAACCAAGCGGGCGCCGCGGCGTGGCATCGGCGCGGGGAGTGCGGCCCGCCGGCGGGCTGATTTGCTATCCTTGGCCCCCGATTCCAGGGGGCACGCCATCGATACCGGAGGATTCGACGATGAACTCGAGTGAGCTGATGCGTGTTGCCAGCGCAATGGTCGCCAGAGGCAAGGGCATCCTGGCCGCGGACGAAAGCGGCGGCACCATCAAGAAGCGCTTCGACGGCATCAAGCTGGAGTCGACCGAGGAGCATCGCCGCAGCTATCGCGAAATGTTGTTCACGGCGCCCGGCGCCTCCGAGTCGGTCAGCGGCGTCATCCTGTACGACGAGACCATCCGCCAGAAGACCCGGGAAGGCACGCCGTTTCCGCAGTACCTGGCGACGCAGGGGATCCTCCCGGGTATCAAGGTGGACCTGGGCGCGAAACCTCTCGCGGGTTTCAGCGGCGAGACCATCACCGAGGGACTCGATGGCTTGCGCGAACGCCTCAGCGAGTACCGCGGGCTCGGGGCGCGCTTCGCCAAATGGCGCGCTGTCATCGATATTGCCGATGCCATTCCCAGCGCCTTCGCAGTCAGGGCGAACGCGCATGCGCTGGCGCGCTATGCGGCGCTGTGCCAGGAGAACGACATCGTGCCGATCGTCGAGCCGGAGGTGCTCATGGACGGCGCACACTCGATCGAGCGCTGTGAGCAGGTGACCGAGGCCGTGCTCGCCAGCGTGTTCCGCGAGCTGTTCGAACACCGTGTGATGCTGGAGGGCATGGTATTGAAGCCCAACATGGTGATCTCGGGCAAGAAAGCCGCGAATCGGGCGCCGCCGCAGGCCGTGGCGGAGGCCACGGTGCGCGTGCTGCGGCGCCATGTCCCGCCGGCGGTGCCGGGCATCGCGTTCCTGTCCGGCGGGCAGTCCCCGACGGAGGCGACCCTGCACCTGTCACTCATGAACAAGCTCGGGCCGCTGCCCTGGTCACTGACCTTCAGCTACGGCCGCGCACTGCAGGACACCGCGCTCAAGGCGTGGGGTGGAGTCGCATCGAATTTCGCCGCCGGGCAGAAGGAGTTAGCCAAGCGCGCCAAGCTCAATGGCCTGGCGACCACCGGGCGCTACGCGCCCGACATGGAGAGCCAGGCCGCCTGAGCGTCAAGGCGGCCACCGCGATCGCGTGACAAGCCCGGCATCCTCGCAACCCGCGTCAGGCGCTTCGGCGGCTGACGTGGTGGTCGACGTGCGCGGCGTGCACTACGCCGTAGGCGGGCGGCCGATTTTCGCAGGGGTCGACGTGCAGGCCCGGCGCGGACGCATCACCGGCATCATGGGGCCGAGCGGTACCGGCAAGACGACGCTGCTCAAGATCATCACGGCGCAGATCGCCGCCGATCGTGGCGAGGTAAGGGTGTGCGGTCAGGATCTCGCGGCTTTGGGCCGCAGCGAGATCTACGCCCTGCGTAAGCGCATGGGCATGTTGTTCCAGAACGGCGCGCTGCTCACCGACCTGGACGTGTTCGAGAACGTCGCCTTCCCGGTGCGTGAGAACACCGATCTGCCCGAAGCGCTGATCTACAAGCTGGTGCTCACCAAGCTGCAGGCCGTGGGTCTTCGGGGCGCTGCCCAGCTCATGCCGGGGGAGCTGTCGGGCGGCATGGCGCGGCGCGTGGCGCTGGCGCGCGCCATTGTCATGGACCCGGAGGTGCTGATTTACGACGAGCCGTTCGTCGGGCTCGATCCGATCTCGCTCGGTGTCATTATGCGCCTCATCAAGCACATGAACGAGGCGCTCGGGATCACCACCATCGTGGTCTCCCACGACGTGCGCGAGCTCGCGACCATCGCCGACGACAGCTATCTGTTGTCGGAGGGGCGGGTCGCGGCCGCCGGCGCTCCGGCGCAGTTGCGTGCCAGCGATTCGGCGGCGGTGCGGCAATTCATGACCGGCAGCGAAGACGGTCCGGTGCCGTTCCACTACCCGGCGCCCGACTACGCCGTGCAGCTGTTCGCGGCGGACGAGTCATGAGCAACGGCGGCGGCGACGGCTTCATCCTCGAGGGCGTGCGCCGGCTCGGATCGGTCGCGATCTTCCTCGTACACCTCCTGCGGGAGTGCGTGCCGGCGCTGGGCCGGCCGCGCCTGCTCGTGCACCAGATCTACAACGCCGGCGCTCGCTCGCTCATCATCATCATGCTGTCGGGGCTGTTCGTGGGCATGGTGCTGGGCCTGCAGGGCTACGAGCTGCTGCAGCGCTTTGGCTCCGTGGAGGCTCTCGGCACGGCTGCCGCGCTGGGCCTGTTGAAGGAGCTGGCGCCGGTGGTCACGGCGCTGCTGTTCGCCGGCCGCGCCGGCACGGCACTGACGTCCGAAATCGGCCTGATGCGGGCCACCGATCAGCTCACGGCTATGGAAATCATGGCGGTCGACCCGCTACGCTATGTCGCCGCGCCGCGCTTTCTCGGCGGCGTGATCGCCATGCCGCTGCTGACGGGGATATTCAGCGTCGTCGGCCTGTACGGCGCACAGCTGATTGGCGTGCAGCTGATGGGCGTCGACAAGGGCGCGTTCTGGTCGCAGATGCAGGGCTCGGTCGGACTGCGCAATGTCACCGAGGGCGTGGTGAAGAGCCTGGTGTTCGGCATCGCCTGCAGTCTCATCGCGGTTCATGAGGGGTATAACGCCGCGCCGACCGCCGAAGGCGTGGCGCTCGCGACCACGCGCACGGTGGTCGCATCCTCGGTGATCACGCTGCTGCTGGACTACGTATTGACCGCGGCATTCCTGTAACAGGAGACCTGAAGCCATGCGTGCCAATCGAACGCTCGAGATCGGAACCGGCCTGTTCGTGCTGCTGGGGTTCGCCGCGCTGCTGTTTCTCACGACGCAGCTGCCGGCGAACGGTTTGAAGTTTGGCGGCGCGAAGGCGGGCTATCACGTGAGCGCCGAGTTCGACAACATCGGCGACCTCAAGGTGGGCTCCCCCGTGACCGTGGCCGGGGTGCGCATCGGCGAGGTGGCGGGTATCCGCTTTGATTCCAAGGACTACAAGGCCGTGGTCAGTCTGCGCCTCGACCCCCAGTACGAACAGATTCCCGAGGACAGCTTCGCCAGCATCGAGACGCAGGGGCTGCTCGGCGGCAAGTACATCGGCATCAGCCCCGGAGGGCTCGACAGCTACCTCAAGGACGGCGGCCGCATTGAGCAGACTCAGTCCGCCATCGTGC
>CATPBQ010000362.1 GCA_955652795.1 uncultured Steroidobacteraceae bacterium
ATTATTAATCAATATGTTAGACTACATGACAGGAAATTGACATGCGCAGTGCTTGACGCCGCGCAAGCGTTGAGGGCCAAAGTGCTGGCAAAGGATTATGTCGCTTGTTGCGGGCTCGGGAGCGCGGCCGCGACGCGCCGCTCGCGGTGCCGGCCGCGCGACTGCCACGGCAGCCCCTGCCACGCGAGCATCGCACGCTTGCGATCCTCTCCCCAGTGATATCCCCCGAGGGCACCGTCCTTGCGCAGCACGTTGTGGCACGGGATGAGCCACGCGACCGGGTTAGCGCCGACGGCCTTGCCCACCGCCCGAGCGCCGCCGGCTATGCCGACGGCACGTGCGAGTGCGGCGTACGTGGTCGGTCCGGCGCAGCGCACCTCGAGCAGCGCCTGCCAGACCTTGAGCTGAAAGTTGGTGCCTTTCACGGCGAGCTTCACAGGCGCCGCGGCACGCGCCGCAGCCGCGCCACGGGATGAGCCCCAGACCCGTCCCGCCAGCAGAGCGGCGGCGCCTTCGTCGCGCCGCAGGCGCGCCTGCGGCCAGCTGGCCGCGAGCGTGGCAAGCGCCGCGCCCTCCGCCCCGGACTCGACGAAGGCGAGATGGCACAGCCCGCGTGCAGTGCTCGCGAGCAATGCGCGCCCAAACGGTGTGTCGGTGAAGCCGTACGTGATGTGCATGCCGCGGCCGCGCGACTTGAGCTCCCCGGGCGTGACCGCATCGAGCGTGACCATCAGGTCGTGCAGCCGCCCGGGTCCGGACAGACCGACACAGTACGCGGCATCGAGCACCGAAGGGGTGCTGACGAGGGCTCCGCGGGCCGCGCGTGCGGTGACGTACGCCAGGTACTGCCGGGGCGTGACGCCGGCCCAGCGGCGGAACAGGCGGTTGAAATGGAACTCCGACAGGTGCGCCGACGCGGCGATCGCGGCCAGGCGCGGCTGCGCGCGGAAGTTGGCGTCGATGAAGCGGATCGCACGGGCGATGCGCGCGAAATCACGGCTGTCGAGGAATGCGGACTCGGTATGCATGGCGTTGATGATAGTCGCGCGTACGCGGCGCGCGACCCGATTCTTGCGGCGCCGTCGCGGTGAGCGCGCGCACTCGGATCATCACGACCTTCAGTTACACTGCTTCGGGGAGCGATGGAGCAGCGATGGAGCGTCACCGCCACAGGTGCGGGCATGGCCAGCGGGCCACGACCACGCCCACGCCGATCGAAACCACCAGCAGCACCGTAACCGTGAGACCGATCAGCACACGCCGCATCGCTGCATCATAACCTGACATGCATTCGCTGAAATAACCGCCTCGTGCCAGAGAAACTCGCCATCTGCCTGCTCGCCTCCGAAGTCGAACCGCTCTCCAAGACCGGCGGACTGGCGGACGTGAGCGGGGCGCTGACCAGGTATCTGCACGGCGAAGGTCATGACGTGCGGGTGTTTACGCCGTGCTACGCGTCCGTCGACCGCGCGGCGTATTCCGCGCAGCCGGTTGAGGGCCTGCAGCAGGTGCCGCTGGCGGTGGGACCCAACAATTACGTGTTCTCGGTGCTGCGCGCGCAGCTGCCGCGCGGCGCGCCGGCGTACCTGATCGACTGCCCCGCGCTGTATGCGCGCACCGCCCTCTACACCAGCGATCCCGACGAGCACCTGCGCTTCCTCGGGTTCACGCGCGCGGCGCTGGCCGCCTGCCAGCGCCTCGGCTGGGCGCCGCAGGTTCTGCATTGCAACGACTGGCACACCGCCTTTGCGCCGTTGTTCCTGAAGACGGCGTGGGAGGACGAGCCGCTGTTCGCCGCGACCCGCACGGTGCTGACGATCCACAACATCGGCTATCAGGGCATCTTCCCGGCGGCCCAGATTGCCGATCTCGGGCTGCCGGGCCGGCGCAACCTGCTGCACCAGGAAGATCTGGCCGCCGGGCGGATCAATGCCCTGCGCCACGGCATCCTGTACGCCGACTCCATCACCACGGTCAGCCCGACCCACGCACGCGAGATCTGCTCCGATGAGTACGGCCTGGGGTTGCAGGACAGCCTGCGCGCCCGCGGCCGCGGCCGCGCCGTGTCGGGCATTCTGAACGGCGTCGACTACGAGGAGTGGGATCCGCGCCACGACCGCTACCTGCCGGCTCATTACGACGCCGGGCGCCTCGCGGTAAAGAGTGAGCTGAAGCGTCAGTTCGCGCAGCGCCACAAGCTCGCGCCGGCGCCGGACGTGCCGCTGGCCGGGCTCGTGAGCCGGCTGGCGGTACAGAAGGGGATCGAGCTCATGTTCGAGGCGTTACCGAAGGTGCTCAGCGCGCGGCCGCTGAGCTTCGTCGCACTGGGGAACGGTGAGCCGCAGTACGAGGAGTTCTTCACCGTCCTCGAGCGCCGCTTCCCCGGGCGCGTGGTGTTTCACTGCGGTTACGACGAGGAGCTCGCGCACTGGATCGAGGCGGCGAGCGATCTGTTTCTCATGCCCTCGCGCTACGAGCCGTGCGGGCTCAACCAGATGTACAGCCTGCGCTACGGTACGGTGCCGATCGTGCGCCGCACCGGCGGGCTCGCCGATTCGGTCCAGCACTACAACCCCAAAACCGGCATCGGCACCGGGGTGGTGTTCAACGATTTCAACACCCAGGCTCTGGAGTGGGCGCTGAACACGGCGCTCGACCTGTACGCCACGCCGCGGCACTGGACGCGGGTGGTGAAAAACGGCATGCAGCAGGACTTCTCCTGGCAGCGCCAGGGAGGCAAGTACGTGGCGCTCTACAAGCGACTCATTGCAGCCTGAACGTGCCGCGCTCCTCGAACGGAATCGAGCGCATCAGGCCCTCCGACAGCGCGATCTTCCCGCTGAGACGGTAGGCCACGCTCTGGCCCCGCGGGTCCGAGCCGCGCCCGAGCAGCTGGATGAGCGTGCCCGCGAGGTTGGCCGTGACGTTCATGTCGAATTCGGCCTCTCCCAGGGCGGGCACGATGAAGCTCGCGGCCGACTCCCCGCTCGCGAACTGCTGCCCCTCGACTTCCATGGTGTACTCAAGTGCCTTCACCGGCAGCCGGCGGTCATTGGGGTTCTGCACGCGCATGCGCACCTTCAGGTGCTGTTCCCACAGGTCGCTGCTCTGGATCTGCACGTCGACGACCGAGAGCGTGGGGGGTGTGAATTTCGACGTCAGCGCGCAGGCGCCGAGGAGCAACGCGGCCGCGCAGAGAGCCGGGGCGCAACCGATGATGGCTCTCATTCCGGCGCGCGACCGAAACTGCCGTTCAGGTGCGCGTAGTCGCGCGCGAGTTTCGCCGTCAAGGCACCCGCGGGCAGTCGCCAGGTCCAGTTTGCCTCAACGGTCCCGGGGGTGTTCAGACGCGCCGCCGAGCCCAGACCGAGGATGTCCTGCGCCGGAATGATCGCGAGTCGCGCCACCGATCCGAGGGCTGCGCGTATCAGCGCCTCGGGCATGGCGCCCGGAGTCAGGCGCAGATAAAAATCGACGCGCTGCGCGGTGGCGCGGTCCAGGCTCGAGTACCAGCCGAGCGTGGTGTCGTTATCGTGGGTGCCGGTGTACGCCACGCAGTCACGCTCGTGCAGATACGGCAGGTGCGCATTGGCGGGTTCGCCGTCAAAGGCAAACTGCAGCACGCGCATTCCCGGCAGGCCGAAGCCGTTCTTCAGCGCCAGCACGTCTTCGGTGATGACCCCGAGATCCTCGGCGACCAGCGGCAGGTCGCTGAACTCGTCCAGGAGCCGGCGCAGCAGCAGCTCCCCCGGAGTGCTGAGCCACGCGCCGCCGCGCGCATCCGGAGCGCCGGCGGGTATGGCCCAGTGGGCCGCAAGCGCCCGGAAATGATCGATGCGCAGCAGATCCATCCGCGCCAGCTGCGCGCGCACCCGCCCCAGCCACCAGCTGAAGTCGGTGCGGCGCAGCGCCTGCCAGTCGTATATCGGATTGCCCCACAGCTGGCCGTTGTCGGAGAAGTAGTCCGGCGGCACGCCCCCGACCGCAGCGGGCTCGCCGGTGGGGGTGAGCTGGAACAGCTCGCGATGCACCCAGGTTTCCACCGAGGAGGGGCCGACGTAGAAGGGCAGATCGCCGAACAGCCGCACTCCGCGCGAGCGCGCATGCGCGCGCAGCTGGTTCCACTGAAGGTGAAACGCATATTGCTCGCGTTCGATGCGCGCGACTTCGGGCGCGAGCTCGTGGGCGGCCTGCGCGAGCGCCTCGGGCGCCCGGTCGCGCAGCGGCGGCGGCCAGCTCCAGAACGGCGCACCGCCGTGCGCGCGCGTCAGCGCCTCGAACAGCGCGTAGTCGTACAGCCAGGGGCTGGAGGCCGCCAGGAACTCCGCATCGATCGGCGCGTTGGGATCGGGCAGCTCCGCCGCATCGATGAACGCCGCGTTGCCCGCGCAGTCCGAGCGCACCCAGTAGGGGGAGCGATCCTCGCCCACCGGGCCCGCCGGCAGGATCTGCCAGACGGAAAAGGCCCCATCCGCGAGCCAGTCGATGAAGGCGCGGCCGCCGCGCCCGAGTGCCGCCTCGAGGGCGGACATCGGCAGCAGCACCCCGGCGCGGCGCCGGTCGAAGACGGGTAATCGCATGTTGGCCACGCGCGCGTCTGATCCCTTCGGTCAGCCGCCGGTCGCGCGGCGCATGACTCCGCCGTG